>NZ_CP130318.1:245000-305000 GCF_032268605.1 Paenibacillus aurantius | reverse complement strand
GAGTCATAATCCGAAAGTACAGGCATACACTTTGTACTAATCAGGGTAAACAAGCCCTTCCCTTTAGACAAAGCAGAGGCCAAAAGGAGGTCTGAACGGTTGAATTTCTTTTATGTGATGAACGGCCGCAGATTAAAACAGTACTTTATCATTGCCGCTTCCCTAGTTTTCGCCATAGGAATTATTTATGTGGAGAAGGATCAGGTTTCCGTCTTCTCGACAAACGAACCCGCGGCCATTTACAGTGTCCAGACGGACAGGAAGGTGATCGCTCTCACCTTCGACATCAGCTGGGGGGATAAACGAGCCGAGCCCATTATTAAGGTTCTGGAAGACAAGGGAGTCAAAAAATCAACCTTCTTCCTGTCTTCTCCCTGGAGCAAAACGCATCCCGAGGTGGTGGATAAGCTGGTCAAAGGCGGCTTCGAGATCGGAAGCCACGGTTATCGCCATGTTAATTACACCGAGCTAAGCGACGAAGAAATCCGCGCGGAAATAGAGACAGCCCATCAAATGTTAACGGACTTAACCAAAAAGCCCCCCGCTCTTATCCGCCTGCCTAACGGAGATTTTGACAAGCGGGTTCTTAAAATAGCGGATGAGTTGAACTATAAGGTGATCCAGTGGGATACGGACTCCATGGATTGGAAGAACATTGGAGTGGATCAAATTGTGGAACGAGTGGTCACCAAAGCCCATAACGGGGATATCGTCCTGCTGCATGCGAGCGACTCCTCGGAGCAGACCCATGAGGCCCTGCCCCGCATTATCGACCAATTAAAAGCTCAAGGCTACGAATTCGTGACGGTTTCCGAGATGATTCATCAGACCAGTGTTACCCAAACTCCTGTCAATGACCAAATGTTTAAAAATTGGAATTAGCCCCGCTTGGTACGTGGGGGAGCAAGGGAGCCGGCTTCCGGCTCTTTTTTGTTGTCCAGAACTTTCTGCAGGATTAGAATTTGCCAGGCATTGCAGACCAAAAGCGGAACCAGCATAAAGATATAGGATGGCGGGCTGTCCAGATTAAGGGCCGGGACGGCTTCCAGAATGGTCGCTACGAACATAAAGAACAAAGTGGAAAGAAATGCCCCTCCGTTGGTCAGCTTGACTTTCCACCAGCTGATGGCGAGGGCGAACAGAAGAATAAGAACAGGAAGCAGGGCATACCCGACCCAGCTTTCGTTGGAGGCGAATGTGGAGTACCTCAGGTAAATGGTATCGATCATGACGACAATCACGACAGCCAGCTGCAGGAGATCCCATCTAACCCGGCTGCGCAGAATACCCATGGCGATAAAACGGATGATCATATACGAGAAAAAGCCCATCTGGCTCAGCAGGCTGATGGTGGCTCCCCCTAAAATCATAAAAATAAGCGTGGAGCCGTTGAGCCCCGGTTCGGTCAGCTCCATAAAAGAAAAATCTTTATAAGTCCCCATCAGGACCAACCCGGTTGCACAGGCCGCCACCGTCCCTAAGAGCAGTGTCGTCCAGAACAAATAAAACCATTTCCTGAGCGTCAAAACACAATACCTCCACATCTGTTCATTCTTGTCTTCAATCATTGCTAATTGTACCAACGTTCACAATAAAAAGCTAATGGTCTCCTTCATAAAACGCCTGTTGGGGCGCATACTAACGGCAAATGATAAAGGTAAAGGAGCGTTGAGGAAAATGGGTTCTTCCCGACTAAGTGCGGCCATTCTGGTGCTCGCTATTGCTTTGCTGGGGGCCTGCGGCAATCCGTCTTCGTCCAATTCGGGGCAGAGTGCCCAGAGCTATAAAGACACGAAATCCATTGTCATTGATGTTCTCAAAAGCGATGATGCCCAGAAGGTCATCGAGGAAGCTTCCAACAAAAACAAAGACAAAACCGTTAAGCTTCTCTCTACGGGTGAAGGGCAGCAGATCCAAATGGCCGTTAAGGATATTCTTATCGGTGAAACCGGAAGCAAACTGGTGGAGAAAACGATGCTCGACCCTAAATTCGCCGGTGATTTCGCCAAATCCATTCAAAAAACGAATGCGCAGATGCACAAGGACTTGATAAAGGATCCGGATTATCAGAAGTCCCTGCTCGATTTGATGAATACGCCGGAATACCAAAAGCTTGTCATGGATAGCATGAAGAGCCCCCAGTATCGTCAGCAGATGATGAAAGTGATTCAGGAATCTTTGCAAAGCCCTCTTTACAAAGCGGAACTGATGGCTCTGTTCACCCGTGTTCTTCAGGAGGATATCAAGCCTAAAGAAGGCAAGGCCGAAGACAAGTCCAAGAAAGAAGGCGGAGGCGACTCCGGCAAGCAGGACGGCGGAGGCGGAGGCGGAGAAGGCGACTCCGGCGGAGGCGACGAGCAGGGCGGCAGCGGCTCTTCCAAGGGTAAAAATCAGGACGGCGAAGGCGGGCAGAAAGAACAATAGCAACAAAAGGGGCCTCACTAATGGCAGTGAGGCCCTCATTGTGATTAACCCAGCTTCTTAATGACCTGATCGGCCACTTCCAGATACAGCCGGCCGGTTTCCGTTTCGGCTTTGTAAACGCACGGGGAATAATCCGGCTCGGCCGGATGGTTGTCCGGAGCACCCAGCGGAATCTGGGCAAGCAGGTCGGTATGCAGCTGCTCGGCGAGCTTCGCCCCGCCTCCGCGGCCAAACACGTAATCCTTCTCCCCATTGGCGTTCACATAGTACGACATGTTCTCGACAATGCCCAGAATTTCATGATCCGTATGAACGGCCATCGCCCCGGCGCGGGCCGCTACAAAAGCCGCCGTCGCATGAGGCGTGGTGACGATGATTTCTTTGCTGTGCGGGATCATTTGATGAACATCGAGGGCCACGTCTCCGGTTCCCGGCGGAAGATCGAGAAGCAAGTAGTCGAGCTCTCCCCATTCCACTTCGGAGAAGAAGTTACGGAGCATCTTTCCGAGCATCGGCCCCCGCCAGATAATGGGGGCATTATCTTCCACGAAGAAACCCATGGACATAATCTTGACCCCGTGCCGTTCGATTGGGATAATCCGTTCGTTAACAAGCTGGGGTCTTTCTTCTACTCCCATCATATCGGGAACGCTAAACCCATAGATGTCGGCATCGATGATGCCTACCTTCTTGCCTCTTCTGGCAAGGGCGGCAGCCAAGTTAACCGTGACGGTGGATTTGCCTACTCCGCCTTTCCCGCTTGCAATGGCGATGAACCGGGTTTCCGACTCGGGGGAAAGCAGAGGGGCAGCTCCTTGGGCCGGAGCATGAGTAGGAATGGGCCCGCCCTCTTGACGGGGAGCCGAATTTTCCTGCAGCTTCTTGGCCACTTCCGCCCGTTCATAATCGGTGATCATCCGGAAGCGGATATGCACGTCCTGGACGCCTAAAGGCTTCAAAGCCTCCTCCACATCCTGACGATACTGCTCTTTCAGCAACTCATCCTCCCGGGTAAGAACGAAGGTCAAGTTTGCCTGGGTTTCTTTGGTCATAACATCCCGAATAAGGTTAAGCTCAGCCGCCGGCTTGTTGAATTCCGGATCGTAAATATGGGATAGTGCCTGGATTACGGCTTCTTTGGTTATCATAAAGGTTAGTACACCGCCTGTTCGTTATCCGTTTTCTTAAGTATACCACATGTTCAGGGAGTTCCCACTTTCTCCCCGGCGTAATACTTAAGAATCCCCTGATAGATGGCGGCCGATACTTTCTGCTGGTACGAGGTCTGGGAGAGCAGCCGCGCCTCTTCCGGATTGGAGAGGAAGCCCACTTCGACTAAGGCGCTCGGAATGGTTACCGTTTTGAGAAGATAGACATTGTCCACCGGCTTCGGAACCCGGTCCGTGTTCTCCAGGTTGCGCTTGATCTCCTGCTGGATAAGACCTGCCAACGTGGAATTCTCTGGATTGGTTTCGGAATAGAAGGTCTGGGCTCCATTCCACTTTGCCGAAGGAAAGCTGTTCAGGTGGATGCTGACGAGAAGGTCGGATTTCTGTTTGTTGACATAGTCCACCCGGCTTAACAAATCCTCGGTCTTTCGTTTGCTGAGCCGTTTGGTATCGTCCCCTGCCAGATCCTTATCGACTTCCCTGGTCATCACTACCAAAGCCCCTGCCTGCTGAAGGTAGTCGCGCAAATATAAAGAAATGGCCAGGTTCACATCCTTCTCAATCACCCCTTCCCTGCTTACCGCTCCCCCATCCGGTCCACCATGCCCGGCATCCAAGGCGATCACCTTCCCGGACAGAGGAAGCGTCCAGTAAGTCCAGGTCTTGGCCGAGGGAAGCTCATAGGTGTACACAAAGACAAGCATCCCGACAATCAAAGCAGATACGGCTATTTTCATCATTCCGTGCAAAGTCATCCAAACCACAATCCGGCCTCTGAATTTGCGCATAAAAAAATCCACCTCATCCCCTTGATCACAAGTAATCATATGGGACGAGGCGGACAAATATGACAAGTTGTTACTGGCTCACGAGCTGTTCGTTCATGCCTTCGATCAGCACTTCGGCCACCTCGGGACGAGTAAATTCCTTAGGCGGGCATTTGCCTTCGCGAAGCAGCCCTCTCACTTTGGTTCCCGACAGATGGAGATGATCCGCTTTATCGTGCGGGCAGGTTTTGCTGGAGGCCATGTTGCCGCATTTCGTGCAGAAGAAGCTGTGCTCGAAGAATAAAGGCGTAATGCCCAACTCTTCAGCGGTGAAGTTAGAGAAGATTTCCTGCGCTTCATACGTCCCGTAATAATCACCTACGCCGGCGTGGTCCCGACCTACGATAAAGTGCGTGCAGCCGTAATTTTTCCGTACCATGGCATGAAAAATGGCTTCCCTCGGTCCCGCATAACGCATAGCCGCCGGGAAAACGCCGAGGAATACCCTATCCTTCGGATAGTAGTTCTCCAACAGCACCAAATAGCTCTTCATGCGGACGTCGGCGGAGATATCATCGGACTTCGTTTCTCCGACCAAGGGGTTCAGAAACAACGCGTCCACAATCTCCATAGCACTCTTCTGGATATATTCGTGAGCCCGGTGAACCGGATTGCGCGTCTGGAACCCGACAACGGTTCTCCAGCCCTTCTCAGCAAAGGTGGCTCTGGTTTCCGACGGTGTGAAGTAGAACTCTTCGAATTTCTTCGGCTGGGGGCGGTTGACCATCTGAATGGCACCGCCTACATACGTAGATGGCCGCGAAAGGAGCTTCTGCACCCCTGGATGGGCTTCATCGTCCGTCTTGAATACTTTGACAGCCTCAAGCCGTTGATCGGCCTTATAAATGCTTTCCACCTCAAGGATCGCGTAGAGAATGTCATCCTCCGCGCCCTTAAGGGCCAACTGCTGACCGATTTGCAGCTTGGCGGCTTCCTGTTCCTCGACGGCTAGAGTAATCGGGATGCTCCAGACCGTTCCATCCGACAGTCTCATGGATTCGACAACCGACCGGTAATCGGCTTCCTTCATAAACCCGGTTAACGGGGAGAATGCCCCTACCGCAATTAGATCCAGGTCGGAGATGGTCCAGGCATTCACCGAAAAAGAAGGCAGCTGCTTGGCTTTCTCGAGAAGCGCTTCTCTCTCCGCCCCCGTTACCAGCCGGTTAACCAAGGTACCGCCGTGTGCTTTGATCGTTTCAGACATGAGTATCCTCCCTCGCGATGTTCTTATTTATGAAGCCCACATTCCGTCTTCTCGTGACCTGACCAGCGTCCGGCTCTAGGATCTTCTCCCGGCAGTACTTGGCGCGTACACATCTCGCAACCGATGCTGGGGTAGTAATTGTCATGCAGGGCGTTGTAAATGATATCGTTCTGACGGATGTAATTCCAGACGTCCTCTGACGTCCAACTGGCAAGTGGGTTGAACTTCACAAGGCCGAACTTGACGTCGTATTCCACTTTCTTGGAATTGGCGCGGGTCGGCGCCTGATCACGGCGTATTCCCGTAATCCAGGCATCGTATTTAGACAGAATTTCGGTCAGCGGGTCGACTTTGCGGATGCCGCAGCAAGCGTTCGGATCCGATCCCCAGAGCTCGGCCCCGTGCAGGCTCGCCTGTTCCTCCAAGGAGAGCTTCGGAAGCACTTGGACGAAAGACTTTCCGTAGCGCTGCTCCAACCGGTCCCGGGTCTCATACGTTTCTTTGAAATGCAGCTGGGTATCCAAATAGAAAATGTCGGTAGATGGACTTACCTTATGAAGCATATCAACCAGGACAACATCCTCCGCTCCAAAGCTGCAGGCCAGTGTGATATTGGGGAACTTCTCCACCGCCCATGCGATAATCGTTTCAGGGGATTCGTTTTCCATGACTACAGCAGCGGAACGGATCCATTCTTCTTTCTCAAAAAGATTCATACCATACCCTCCACTTAATTCTGAGTAAACTTATATGAATTAGATGACTTTCTTTCATTATAGGTTTTTTCCAGGGGATGTCAATGCGTTTTTTGTCTTTTCCGGACTCTATTATTGTATGGCCGGCTGCCCCGGTTGTGCGTATTTTTCAAAATGAACCTTTCTCTTGGAGAAACAACAAAAAAACCCTTCCGCCCCAAAGGGCGAAAGGGTTGCAGGTACCTCTTAACGTTTCGAGAACTGAGGAGCGCGACGAGCGGCTTTCAAGCCGTATTTCTTACGCTCTTTCATACGAGGGTCACGAGTCAGGAATCCAGCTTTCTTCAGGGAGCCGCGGAATTCCGGGTCTGCCTTCAGAAGAGCACGGGAGATGCCATGACGGATCGCGCCGGCTTGGCCAGTGGTTCCGCCGCCATGAGCGATAACCAGAACATCGTATTTGCCCAGGGTTTCGGTAAGGTTCAGCGGCTGCTTAACGATCAGCTTCAGCGTTTCCAGACCGAAATATTCATTCAAATCACGCTTGTTGATTACGATTCGTCCTTCGCCCGGTACCAAGCGCACACGCGCTACCGAATGCTTACGACGACCGGTTCCATAGTATTGCACTTGTGCCATGAAACTGTCCTCCCTTTATTATCCGCGAAGTTCCCAAACTTCTGGTTTTTGTGCTTCGTGTGGATGCTCCGTACCGGCATACACTTTCAACTTGGTTTTGAGGCTGTTGCCGAGGCGGGTTTTGGGAAGCATTCCGTGAATGGCAAGCTCCAGCATACGCTCGGGTTTGTTCTTCAGCATGTCTTGAGCGGAGGTTACTTTCAGTCCGCCTGGGTACATGGAGTGACGGTAGTACATTTTGTTCTGCAGTTTCTTACCGGTCAAGACGACCTTGCTGGCATTAATGACGATCACGAAGTCTCCGGTGTCTACGTGCGGAGTGAACTGCGGCTTATGCTTGCCGCGGATGATGCTTGCCGCTTCGCTGGCCAGACGTCCCAAAGTTTTGCCTTCGGCGTCAATAATGTACCATTTGCGCTCAACTTCATTTGGCTTAGCCATATATGTGGTACTCATTGTGCTTAATCCTCCTAAACGTTCATAGAAATCCGATTCAAGCTTTGTTTATATTCATCCATGTGTAAGGGTAATTTCAACTCGGGGCCGTGGGAAGCCAGTTAAAACACCATTTAATATATTACTATATCTAATCCAAAAAATCAACATGCCGATTAGGTGAATTAAGCATAACGGACCAGCCTCAGTACTCCACTTTCCACAGCATCAATCCATGAGCCATTGCCGTCGGGCCAGCCTTCTTGCGGTCCATAGCGGCTAGAATGGCCGGCATGTCCGAGCTGGGTCTTTTGCCTTCCCCGACTTCAATTAATGTTCCGATGATAATCCGCACCATATTATGAAGGAAGCCGTTACCGGTCATGTAGATATGGATCACACCTGCGTCACCATCCCCGGCATCGGGTTCTGGTCGAAAGTCAAAGGCTGTCTCGTAAATGGTACGCACGTGTGATCCATCCGGTCTCCTGGTGGAGCAAAAAGAAGAAAAGTCATGCTCCCCTTCAAAAAGCACTAGCGCCTGACGCATGGCTTCAAGATCGAGCGGTGTAGGGTGAAAAAAAGCGAGATGTCGGGTAAAAACGTCTGCATAGCGCGTCCGTTGAATGGTGTACCGGTAGGTTTTGCGTTTGGCGGAGCGGCGGGAGTGAAAGTCCAGCGGAGCTTCTCTGACCGACTTCACAACAATATCGGAAGGAAGCCGGGCGTTCATGGCAAGTCTCCAGCGCTGTACCGGGATCTGGGATTCCGTATGAAAGTGGATCACCTGTTCCCTAGCGTGCACTCCCGCGTCGGTTCTACCCGACCCATGAATCTTCACCTGTTCGCCCGTCAGTACCCGGACGGCTTCTTCCAGTTTGCCCTGAACCGTGGTGTCCTTGGGCTGCACCTGGAACCCCGAATAAGCGGAGCCATCGTAGCTGACGACCATAACCAAGTTTCTCATCGTGCTCTCCTATGCCTGTCGCTTTCCATGCTACAAAAAAAGGGCTTAATCAGAATCAACGATTCTGTCCACCCTTTCCCATACCAAACGTTAAGCGCGATCCACTAGTTCCAAATATACCATAGGAGCTGCATCTCCGCGGCGCGGCCCCAGTTTCAAGATACGAGTGTATCCGCCTGGACGCTCGGAATAGCGAGTGGCCAATTCAGAGAATAGCTTTTGGATTGCGTCCTGATCGTCGTTAGCTTGCTCACGGCGTACGAATGCAGCTGCTTGACGGCGAGCATGCAGGTCCCCGCGCTTTGCCAGCGTGATCAGCTTCTCGGCGATGGATCTTACTTCCTTCGCTTTGGCTTCAGTCGTTTGAATGCGTTCCTGTATGAATAAGTCGGTTACCAAGTCACGGAACAAAGCTTTACGTGCGCTGGAGTCACGACCCAGTTTTTGATATGCCATGATGTTTCCCTCCTCCGGTTAAATAATCTACTCTTCCATGCGAAGCCCTAAACCGAGCTCCTCGAGTTTCTCTTGAACTTCCTCCAAAGACTTGCGTCCGAGGTTCCGGACTTTCATCATGTCTTCTTCGGTTTTGGTGATGAGTTCCTGCACCGTGTTGATGCCAGCACGCTTTAGGCAGTTGTAGGAACGTACCGAAAGATCCAGCTCCTCGATAGTCATCTCGAGAACCTTCTCTTTCTTGTCCTCTTCCTTCTCTACCATAATCTCGGCGTCCTTGGCTTCGTCGGTCAGACCAACGAACAAGTACAAGTGCTCGGTCAAAATTTTCGCGCCGATGCTGACGGCTTCTTCCGGCCGAATGCTTCCATCCGTCCATACTTCGAGGGTCAGTTTATCATAGTTGGTAACCTGGCCTACCCGGGTATTCTCCACCGTGTAGTTAACACGGGTAATCGGAGTGTAGATGGAGTCAATCGGAATAACACCGATCGGCTGGTCGTCGCGTTTATTTTTATCGGCCTGTACGTAACCTCGGCCCCTGCTTGCATGAATTCTCATGTGTACACGGGCGTCAGGACCGAGCGTAGCCAGATGAAGGTCAGGGTTCAATACCTCAACGTCACTATCTGCCCGAATGTCACCGGCCGTAATTCTTCCTTCGCCTTCGGCATCAATTTCTAGAATCTTCTCTTCGTCGGAATGAATCTTTAACGATAGTCCCTTAAGGTTCAGGATAATCTCCGTAACATCTTCCATAACACCAGGGATCGTCGAGAATTCATGAAGAACCCCATCGATATGAACGGAATTTACCGCTGCACCCGGTAGCGAAGAAAGAAGAATTCTACGCAAAGAGTTGCCGAGAGTCGTTCCGTATCCGCGTTCCAGCGGTTCTACGACGAATTTGCCGTAGGTGCCTTCTTCACTTAACGTAACGGTCTCTATTTTCGGCTTTTCGATTTCTATCATTAAAATGAACCCTCCTTCGAAACGTCGTTTCCTTGGGATTACCCAAAATGACAAACAAGTAGTATGCCTATCCTTCACCAACATTATTCACAAGTTCAGGATATTTATACCACATAGTGATCCTCAATTAGACACGACGACGTTTAGGCGGGCGGCAGCCGTTATGCGGAATAGGCGTTACGTCCTTGATCAGGTTAACTTCCAGACCAGCGGCTTGAAGCGAACGAATAGCGGCTTCACGTCCGGCACCAGGACCTTTAACCATAACTTCAACGACTTTCATGCCATGCTCCATAGCGGTTTTGGCAGCGGACTCAGCAGCCATTTGAGCGGCGAACGGAGTGCTTTTACGCGAGCCTTTGAAACCGAGGTTACCGGAGCTGGCCCAGGAAATCGCATTTCCGTGCGGATCCGTAATGGTAACGATCGTATTATTGAACGTAGAGCGGATATGAGCTACTCCCGTTTCAATGTTTTTCCGGTCACGACGTTTGGTACGGGCAACTTTTGTTTTTGGTTTTGCCATTAGATTTGTCCCCCCTTATTATTTCTTCTTGTTAGCAACGGTACGACGAGGTCCTTTACGGGTACGGGCATTCGTCTTAGTCCGTTGTCCACGTACAGGCAATCCACGACGATGGCGAATTCCACGGTAAGAACCGATTTCGATCAGACGCTTGATGTTCAGGGAGATTTCACGACGCAGGTCGCCTTCCACCTTCATCTTGTCGATCGCTTCACGCAGCTTGCTTACTTCATCTTCCGTAAGGTCGCGAACGCGGGTATCGGCATTTACGCCAGTAGTGCTCAGGATGTTCTGGGAAGTGGTTCTGCCAATCCCAAAGATGTAAGTCAGGGCAATTTCCACACGCTTGTCACGAGGCAAGTCAACTCCAGCTATACGAGCCATTTAATGCAGCACCTCCTTAACCTTGTTTTTGTTTGTGCTTCGGATTTTCGCAAATTACCATTACGTTGCCTTTGCGTTTAATGACTTTGCATTTCTCGCAGATAGGCTTAACCGATGGTCTTACCTTCATTTGGATTACCTCCTAAAAGCTTTCCTAGGAAAGCTGCTTCGTAAGGAAAGATGTAAGCCTTCCAAAACATACTTCGTAGTATAGACAAAGTTCTGCCGAAGCAAAACCTTACTTGTACCGATAGGTGATACGGCCTCTGGTTAAATCGTACGGAGATAATTCTACCGTAACTTTGTCCCCAGGTAAAATGCGGATGAAGTGCATCCGGATCTTACCCGAAACATGAGCCAGGATTTTATGCCCGTTCTCCAATTCAACTTTGAACATAGCGTTAGGCAAAGGTTCAATGACCGTGCCTTCTACTTCAATGACGTCTTCTTTGGCCATAATCAGTCTCCTTTCTCTTGTGCTTCCGTCTGCTGGCTATCCGCAAACTTGTTAATGGCAAAACGCAATTTGCCGTTAGTCACACGGCCGGTTTCTTTCAAGCTGTCGACAACTTCCATGCTGATGGCATCCTGCAGCTGCAGGTGAAGGATGTTCTTTTTCTTCGGCTGATCGAATTTTCTTTTATCCCCGTCCGCGATAAGCAGAAAGCGGGAATCCAAGACTCCGATAATGACGGCGTATTTGTTATTGTCGCGGCCGCGGGTGATCTTCACGATCTGACCGAGCTGCGGTTTCGGAGAATCACTCAAGTGCCGTCACCTGCTCTTTGGACTGGGTAAGAATCTCATACCCCTCCGCCGTGATAGCAATCGTATGCTCAAAATGAGCGCAGAATGATCCGTCAACCGTCACCACGGTCCAGTTGTCTTCCAACGTACGGACATAACGTTCGCCTGCATTCACCATAGGCTCGATGGCCAAGACCATTCCGGGTTTCAAACGGGGTCCCCGGTCCGGATAACCGTAGTTCGGAATTTGCGGCTGTTCATGAAGCTGAGCTCCGATGCCATGGCCGACATATTCCCTTACCACAGAGAACCCTTCCTTCTCAATGCATTGCTGAATGGCATGGGAGATTGTATATAAACGGACATCCGGTTTGGCTTCCGCCAAGCCTGCATAGAGAGATTTCTCGGTTACCTCCAGAAGCTTCCGGGCCTCCGGGGAGATATCGCCTACTCCGTAAGTCCAAGCGGAATCACCGTGATATCCTTTATATTGGGCACCGATATCAATGCTGATAATGTCCCCGTCGAATAACTTTCGAGCACCGGGTATCCCGTGTACCAACTCTTCGTTAACCGAAGCACAGATACTTCCAGGAAATCCGTTATAGCCTTTGAAGGATGGAACCGCCTGTTGGCTTCGGATATACTCCTCAGCCGCCTGGTCCAATTCCTTGGTGGTGACACCGGGTCGAACAAGCCGAGCCAATAATCGGTGGGTGTCGGCCACAATGCGGCCGGCCTCCCTCATGTAATCCAATTCTATCTCGGATTTACAGATGATCATTAGGCTTGACCCCGCAGGAGCGAGTTGATTTGTTCGGTGACCTGGTTGATTTCCTGTTCCCCATCAACTTGCCGCAGCTGTCCTTTGTTGGCGTAATACTCAAGAAGAGGCGCCGTCTTGTTGATGTATTCATCGAGACGGGTTCCTACTTTCTCTTCCGTATCATCCGAACGCTGGTACAATTCTCCTGAGCATTTATCACAAACGCCTTCCTTAGCAGGAGGGTTGAACAGAACATGATAAGTGGCCCCACAGGAACGGCAAATTCTTCTGCCAGTCAACCGGGCAAGCAGCAGGTTACGGTCCACCTGCAGATTGATGACGTGGTCGATGCTTCGGCCCATGGAACCCAAAATCTCGTCCAGAGCTTCCGCTTGAGAAAGAGTTCTCGGAAAGCCGTCGAGCAGGAAGCCCGGCACGCAATCCGCTTGCTGCAATCTTTCGCGGACGATCCCAATCGTGATTTCGTCAGGTACCAGCAACCCTTGATCAACATAACGTTTGGCTTCCACGCCGAGAGGCGTTTCGAGCTTCATGGCCAGACGAAATGCGTCACCGGTCGAGATGTGAGGAATCTTAAATTCGCTCACAATCCGTTCCGCCTGAGTGCCTTTCCCCGCCCCAGGAGGACCCATAAAAATAACATTCACTTCGTGCAACCTCCCCCGAAGGTGATCGACATATGCCGAATATTTCGTGTTACTTATTAATGAATCCTTTATAGTGGCGTTTAATCAGTTGGCTCTCGACCTGCTTCATCGTTTCCAATCCAACCCCGATTACGATAAGCAGCGAGGTACCGCCGATTCGGACCGAGGCCGGCAAGCCGGCAAAGGAACTGAAGATTAGCGGAAGGATGGAAATAGCCGCCAAGAAAATAGCGCCCGACAAAGTGATTCTCGTCATGACCCGTGTCATGTATACGGCGGTTGTCTTCCCTGGACGAATCCCGGGGATGTACCCACCGTTCTTTTTCATCTGGTCGGCCATCTGGGTCGGATTAATCTGCACGAACGTGTAGAAGAAAGTAAACCCGATGATCAGCAAGACGTACAAGACCATTCCGAGGGGAGCCGGATGGTTAATCGTCAGGTTGTTGATGATCCACTTGGCCACAACATTGTTGCTCCAGAACTGGGCAATCGTAGCAGGGAACAGAAGCAACGAACTGGCGAAGATTACCGGTATAACCCCAGCCGCATTTACTTTAAGCGGAATGTGGGTGGATTGACCTCCGTACATTTTGCGTCCCACTACCCGTTTGGCGTATTGGACCGGGATTTTGCGAACCCCTTGCTGGACGAAGATAACGCCGGCAATGATCGCAACCACCACTAGCACAATGACAATCGCTTTAACAATGTTCAGGAAGAGGGTATCCCCTGCGTCCAGGAACAAAGTTTGATAAATCTGTTGAATGGATGTCGGGAACGTAGCCACAATCCCGGCAAAGATGATGATCGAGATCCCGTTACCAATTCCGTTCTCCGTGATCTGCTCTCCAAGCCACATCAAGAAAGAGGTACCGGCCGTTAACACGATGGCAATCAGCAAATACGTCGTGAAGCTCGGGTCGATGATGATTCCGCCTGCAATCGCACTATTGAATCCGATAGCTGTTCCCAAACCTTGAATTAACCCAATAACGACCGTTCCATATCGGGTCACCTGGGCTAACTTCTTACGCCCTACCTCCCCTTCTTTGGCCCATTGGGCAAAGCGGGGGATTACATCCATCGACAGAAGCTGCACGATGATGGATGCCGTAATGTAAGGCATAATCCCTATGGCAAAAATGGAAAAGCGGAAAAGAGCTCCGCCGGAAAAGGTATTTAACAGCCCGAATACTTGATTGGAGGATTGGTCGATCATCTCCAGGGCGTCCGTATTGATGTTGGGCACCGGAATAAAATTACCGATTCGATAGACGATCAGAACAAGAAGGGTAAAGATAATCCTTTTTCTCAGATCGTCTACTTTCATGATGTTGGATAATGTTTTGAACATTAAATCACCTCGGTTTTACCGCCGGCAGCTTGAATTTTATCTACGGCAGATTGAGAGAACTTATTGGCTTTTACCGTCAGCTTAACGGTGATTTCGCCGTTCCCCAGAACCTTAATGCCGCTCTTAGGGTTTTTGATAACACCGGATTCCATAAGAACTTCCGGAGTTACTTCGGTTCCTTCTGCGAAGTTGTTAAGTTCCTCAAGGTTTACGATCGCGTACTCCTTGCGTGAGATGTTCGTAAATCCGCGCTTAGGCAGACGACGGTACAAAGGGTTCTGTCCACCTTCGAATCCAGGGCGAACTCCTCCGCCGGATCGTGCATTTTGACCTTTATGACCTTTACCTGCCGTTTTGCCCGTTCCGCTACCGATCCCGCGGCCTACACGCTTGCGGGTTTTGGTAGAGCCAGGAGCAGGACTCAACTCATGTAATTTCATCTTGTGCACCTCCTTGTTAGTTTTGAGAACCATCTATGCCGAGAAGCTTACCTTAAGCTTCTACTTCTTTCACTTCAACCAAGTGACTCACTTGGTTAACCATACCCCGAATAGCGGCGTTGTCCTGGTGGACAACCGTCTGATGCAGCTTGCGCAGTCCCAGAGTCTGGACCGTAACACGCTGGGTTTCCGGGCGTCCGATCAAACTGCGTTTGAGGGTGATTTGTAATTGCTTAGCCATCGTTTCCCCTCCTAACCTAGTAGCTCTTCTACAGTTTTTCCGCGCAGTTTAGCCACTTCTTCGGCTCTCTTCAGGCGTTGAAGACCTTCCAAAGTAGCGTTAACCATGTTGATGGAGTTGGAAGAACCAAGCGATTTCGTAAGAATGTCGCCCACTCCTGCCAGTTCCAGTACGGCACGAACCGGGCCGCCGGCGATTACTCCAGTACCTTGGGAAGCCGGCTTCAACAGCACGCGTCCGGCGCCGAAGCGTCCGATAACCAGGTGCGGAATAGAAGTTCCGACGATTGGCACGTGAATCAGGTTCTTCTTGGCATCTTCGATCCCTTTCTTGATGGCATCTCCAACTTCGGAAGCTTTCCCGATACCGGCACCAACCCAGCCGTTCCCGTCTCCAACAACGACCAAAGCGCTGAAGCTGAAACGGCGTCCGCCTTTAACTACTTTAGCAACACGGTTGATGTGTACGGTTTTGTCTTTAAGATCTAAAGTATTCGGATCTACACGCAAGTCCTTTACCTCCTTATTTGTTGATTTTAGAATTCAAGACCAGCTTCGCGAGCTGCGTCAGCCAAAGCTTGAACACGTCCGTGGTACAGGTATCCGCCGCGGTCAAAAACCACTTTCTCGACCCCGTTCTCCTTGGCACGCTTAGCGATCAATTCGCCAACTTGTTTAGCCGCATCTACATTGCCGCCGTTGCCTACTTCTTTCAGCTCTTTATCTTGAGTGGAAGCTGCGGCAAGCGTAACGCCTTTAACGTCGTCGATGATTTGAGCGTACATATGTTTCGAAGAACGATAGATGCTCAAGCGAGGACGTTCCGTCGTACCCTGAATTTTCTTGCGGACACGGAGATGTCTCTTAAGACGGGCTTTGTTCTTATCGCCTTTAGTAATCATGAGATTCGTTCACTCCTTTCAGCTCTGCTGGCAATCCTTACGTAAGGATTACTTCTTCTTACCGGCTTTACCTTCTTTGCGAATGATCCGCTCGCCTTCGTATTTAATCCCTTTTCCTTTGTAAGGCTCGGGCTCACGTACGGAACGAATCTTGGCGGCAGTAGCCCCAACGCGCTCCTTATCGATTCCTTTTACGATAATTTTCGTATTGGAAGGTACGTCGAACTCGATGCCTTCTTCTGGATTGATTTCAACCGGATGGGAATACCCTACGTTCAGAACCAGCTTGTTTCCGTTCTTGTTGGCACGGTATCCGACCCCAACCAGATCAAGAGACTTGCTGAATCCTTCCGTTACCCCGTTCACCATATTTGCAACCACGCTCCGCGTAGTTCCGTGCAGGGAACGATGTAGCTTGTTATCCGAAGGACGCTCGATCGAGATCACATTCTCTTCGACGCTAACCTTCATATCTTTATGAAGTTCACGGGACAGGGAGCCTTTCGGTCCTTTCACCGTAATTTCGGCATTGTTCAAAGAAACGGTAACACCGCTTGGAACATTAATTGGTTTACGACCAATTCGAGACATGTTTACACCTCCATTCTTTCACGTTACTGAATTACCAAACGTAGCAGATGACTTCGCCGCCGGCTTTGGACTGACGGGCTTCCTTGTCGGTCATCATACCTTTGGATGTCGAGATGATCGCCAATCCCAGACCACCAAGTACACGAGGCACTTCCTGGCTCTTCGTGTAAACACGCAGGCCGGGCTTGCTGATTCTCTTCAGTCCGGAAATGACGCGCTCATTGTTAGGGCCGTATTTCAGGAACAAACGGATGATCCCGTGCTTGTTGTCTTGGACATATTCGGCGTCACGGATGAAACCTTCTTTTTTCAAGATTTCCGCAATTTCCTTCTTGATCTTGGAAGCGGGGATTTCAACCGTTTCGTGACGAACAATATTTGCATTGCGAATGCGTGTAAGCATATCAGCAATCGGATCAGACATTACCATATTGCGAACCTCCTTCCCGAGAGTAGGGTAATTACCAGCTTGCTTTACGAACGCCAGGAATCTGGCCTTTATAAGCTAATTCACGGAAACAAATTCTGCAGATTTTGAATTTGCGCAGAACGGAATGCGGACGACCACAACGTTCGCAGCGGGTATAAGCTTGAACTTTGAACTTAGGCTTACGCTGCTGCTTGACGATCATCGAAGTTTTTGCCACTTATTTTCCACCTCCGATAGATTTGGATTGCGGATTACTTAACGAATGGCATACCCATTTGCGTAAGCAGTTCGCGGGACTCTTCATCCGATTTGGCCGTCGTTACGATAACCACGTCCATACCGCGGATTTTGTCCACTTTATCGTACTCGATCTCAGGGAAGATCAACTGCTCTTTCAATCCGAGCGTGTAATTCCCGCGACCGTCAAATGCTTTGCTGGACACACCGCGGAAGTCACGTACGCGCGGCAGCGCCACATTGAAGAGTTTATCCAGGAAATGATACATGCGCTCGCCGCGAAGCGTTACCTTCACGCCGATAGGCATTCCTTCCCGAAGCTTGAAGCCGGCGATGGACTTCTTGGCTTTGGTTACGACCGGCTTTTGACCAGCGATCGTTTGGAGCTCATCTACCGCTACGTCCAGCACTTTGGAGTTAGCGACGGCATCGCCCACACCCATGTTGATGACAACTTTCTCAATCTTCGGAACTTGCATAACCGATGTATAGTCAAACTTCTGCATCAGAGCAGGAGTCACTTCGTTAACAAAACGTTCCTTCATTCTTGCCGCCATGTTTCATTTGCCTCCTTTCCGCCATTGTACAATTAGTCGATTACTTCTCCGGATTTCTTAGCGATCCGTACTTTCGTACCGTTGTCCAGTACTTTGTATCCAACACGGGTCGGCTGGCCGCTCTTCGGATCAATCAGCATCACGTTCGAAACGTGAATCGGAGCTTCCTGATCGATGATTCCGCCCTGTGGATTTTGCTGGGAAGGCTTAGCATGCTTCTTCATCATGTTAACTCCTTCAACCAGCACACGGTTTTGACGAGGGTAAGCCGCGATAACGCGTCCTTTCTTGCCTTTGTCTTTACCGGTGATAACAAAAACCGTATCGTCTTTCTTCACGTGCAGTTTGTTGTTATGGGATTCAAGCTTTTTCTTTGGTTTTGGCATTTTCGATTACACCTCCTAAGTGGCGAATGCGGGATCCGCGATTGAACGGTCTTAGGTTTGTTAGCCCTACGGAGATTAGATAACCTCAGGTGCTAAGGAAACGATTTTCATGAAATCTCTGTCGCGAAGCTCACGAGCTACCGGTCCAAAGATACGGGTTCCACGAGGGCTCTTGTCGTCTTTAACGATAACAGCAGCATTCTCGTCGAAAGAGATGTAGGAACCGTCTTTACGGCGGGCACCGGTCTTCGTACGCACGATTACAGCTTTAACGACATCGCCCTTTTTGACAACGCCACCTGGTGTTGCTTCTTTGACGGAACAGATGATCAAATCCCCGATATGACCAACACGACGGCCCGTACCACCCAGAACACGGATACACATCAGTTTCTTCGCACCGGAGTTGTCAGCTACATTTAAACGTGTAAGAGGTTGAATCATTTGAGTTACCTCCTTTCAGGCTTCATCCACACAGTATAGTTTCGAACCTTAACGTTCGCGGTTAAATAATAACAGCTTCTTCTACGATCTCAACCAGTCTCCAGCGCTTATCCTTGGACAATGGACGAGTTTCCATGATTCTTACAACGTCACCGATTTTGGCTTGGTTGTTCTCATCATGAGCCTTGAATTTCTTGGTGTATTTGATGCGCTTGTGATACAGGTCATGCTTCTTGTAGGTTTCTACAGCCACTACGATGGTTTTGTCCATTTTGTCGCTGACTACTTTGCCTACCTGCTCTTTACGCTCATTGCGTTGTTCACTCATGTATAATCCTCCTCTCTAAGTTCTGGATCCAATTAGCCGATACCCAGTTCTCTTTCACGCAAAATGGTCTTGGCACGAGCAATTTCCTTACGAACCGTGCGGATTTGAGTAGGGTTATCCAGTTGGCCGGTGGCCAGTTGAAAGCGGAGGTTAAAGAGTTCTTCTTTAAATCCGGCGATTTTTTGTTCGATCTCAGCAGTGGTTAAGTTGCGAAATTCACTACCCTTCATTTGCTTCACCACCCAGTTCTTCACGTTTAACGAATTTCGTTTTGATCGGCAGCTTGTGAGCGGCCAGACGCATCGCTTCACGTGCGACTTCCTCACTTACACCCGCCAATTCAAACAGGATTTTACCTGGTTTGACAACGGAAACCCATTTTTCCACGTTACCTTTACCGCTACCCATCCGGACCTCAAGAGGTTTCTGGGTGATCGGCTTGGAAGGGAAAATCTTAATCCAAACTTTACCGCCACGTTTGATGTAACGGGTCATGGCAATACGGGCCGCTTCGATTTGACGGTTGGTCACCCAAGCCGGCTCCATTGCTTTCAGACCGTATTCTCCGAAAGCCACTTCTGTGCCGCCTTTTGCGGCACCCTTCATGCTTCCGCGGTGTTCCTTACGGTGTTTAACACGTTTTGGCATCAACATGATTAGTTTCCTCCTTCCTGAGCAGCCTTCTTCTTAGCAGCAGGAAGAACTTCGCCACGATAGATCCATACTTTTACGCCGATTCGGCCGTAGGTCGTATGAGCTTCTGCCGTTCCATAATCAATGTCAGCGCGCAGGGTGTGCAGAGGCACAGTACCTTCGCTGTAGCCTTCGCTACGGGCAATTTCCGCTCCGCCCAAGCGTCCGCTTACGGCTGTCTTGATTCCTTTAGCTCCCGCTCTCATGGATCTTTGCAGGGCTTGCTTCATCGCACGGCGGAACGATACACGGCGCTCCAGCTGTTGAGCGATGCTTTCTGCAACCAGAATGGCATCCAATTCAGGGTTTTTGATTTCTGCGATGTTAATGTGAACTTTCTTGCCCGACAGTTTAGCGATGTGAGCGCGAATGTTCTCGACTTCCGATCCGCCTTTACCGATTACCATTCCGGGCTTAGCCGTATGGATCGTTACGCTGACGCGGTTAGCCGCACGTTCGATATCAAAGTGAGAAACGGAAGAATCTTTCAGCTTCCCTTTCAGGTATTCACGGATTTTTACGTCCTCGAGAAGGAGGTCGCCGTAGTCCTTACCTGCGTACCACTTCGATTCCCAATCCCGAATAATTCCGATTCTTAAACCGACTGGACTTACTTTTTGTCCCACACGTTATCCCTCCTTATTTTTCAGATACCACCAAAGTGATGTGGCTGGTACGTTTGTTAATCCGGCTCGCACGACCCATGGCGCGTGGTCTGAAGCGTTTCATGATCGGGCCATGGTTTACGAAGGCCTGGCTGATCACCAGCTTGTTAGGGTCCAGCGAGTGGTTATGCTCAGCGTTAGCGATAGCCGAGTTCAGGATCTTCTCAAGCACAGGAGAAGCGGCCTTCGGCGTATGGCGAAGAATGGCGATCGCCTCTCCCACTTGCTTGCCGCGGATCAAATCGATGACCAGCTGCACTTTGCGAGGAGCGATGCGGATATATCTTGCGTTTGCAGTTGCTTGCATGGTTGTACCTCCTCTCGATCTTCAAATCAGACGAATTCTTAACGTCTGCCGGTTTTCTTATCGTCGTCCGTGTGACCTTTGTACGTACGGGTTGGCGCGAACTCACCGAGCTTATGTCCGACCATATCTTCCGTTACATAGACAGGCACATGTTTTCTGCCATCGTACACCGCGAATGTGTGTCCAATGAACTGAGGGAAAATAGTGGAGCGGCGAGACCAAGTCTTGATAACGACTTTCTTGTTACCTTGAGCTTGACCGGCATCCTCTACTTTCTTAAGCAGGTAGCCATCGATAAATGGTCCTTTTTTCAAACTGCGTCCCATGTAAAATCCTCCCTTCATCCAACCTTATAGTATCGGATATTACTTCGTGCGACGACGAACAATATATTTGTTGGAAGCCTTTTTCTTTTTGCGGGTTTTGTAGCCCAGAGTCGGCTTGCCCCAAGGAGACATAGGGGACTTGCGGCCGATTGGAGCGCGGCCTTCACCACCACCGTGCGGGTGATCGTTAGGGTTCATAACAACCCCGCGGACTTCAGGACGTTTGCCCAACCAACGGGAACGACCGGCTTTACCGATTTTGATCAGCTCGTAATCTTCGTTGCCGACGGAACCGATGGTAGCGCGGCAAACCTTAAGGATACGGCGAACTTCACCGGAGGACAGACGAATCGTTACATATTCTTCTTCTTTACCAAGCAGCTGAGCTTCTGTACCGGCTGCGCGAACCAATTGTCCGCCTTTACCAGGCTTCAGCTCAATGTTGTGGATAACCGTACCGACTGGGATGTTCTCAAGCGGCAAGGCGTTCCCCACTTTGATGTCGGATCCAGGACCGGAAGTGATCACATCGTCCACTTTAAGACCTTTTGGAGCGATGATGTAACGCTTCTCTCCATCGGCATAATGGATCAGTGCAATGTTAGCGGAACGGTTAGGATCGTATTCGACTGTAGCAACGCGGCCTGGTATTCCATCTTTCGTCCGTTTGAAGTCGATGATCCGGTATTTACGCTTATGTCCGCCGCCGTGGTGACGAACCGTAATTTTACCTTGGTTGTTGCGTCCAGCCGTCTTGCTCAATGGAGCGAGCAAAGATTTCTCGGGTTGGGATGTCGTGATCTCCTCGAAAGTAGATACAGACATCGAACGTCGAGCCGGGGACGTCGGTTTGTACTTTTTAACTGGCACTTGGTTTCCCTCCTTACTTCACAAAATGAACTTTATACCGTTTCAAAGAACTCAAGTTCTTTGCTGTCTGCGCTCAGGGATACGATGGCTTTCTTCCATTCGGAAGTGTAGCCGGAATAGCGTCCATAGCGTTTAGGCTTCGCAGGCATTCTCAGTGTGTTTACTTTAGTAACCTTCACTTTGAAAATCTGTTCGATGGCCTGCTTAATTTCGGTTTTGTTGGCACGAATGTCGACTTCGAAGGCATACTTCTTGTCGGCCATCATTTCGCTCGTGCTTTCCGTAATTACCGGGCGCTTGATAATATCACGAGGATTTTTCATTACGCAAGCACCTCCTCTACCTTCTCTACCGCTTCTTTAGTAATGATGAGTTTGTCGTGCACCAGAACGTCCAGAACGTTGATTCCTTGAGCGGTTACGAACTTAACCCCAGGAATGTTACGGGCGGACAATGCCACATTCTCATCAAACTCGGAAGTTACTACTAGAGCGCGGCGATCTGCCTTCAGGTTCTTCAGCAGGGCTACGATTTCCTTCGTCTTCGGCTGGTTGATCGAAAGCTGATCCAGAACGATGATCTCATTGTCGATCACTTTGGAAGACAGAGCGGATTTGATAGCCAAACGGCGAACTTTCTTAGGCAGTTTAAAGCCATAGCTGCGTGGCGTTGGTCCGAATACGATACCGCCGCCTTTCCATTGAGGAGCACGGATGCTTCCTTGACGGGCACGGCCGGTTCCTTTTTGTTTCCAAGGCTTGCGACCACCGCCGCGTACTTCGGAACGTCCTTTTGTTTTGTGAGTTCCTAGGCGCTGGGAAGCCTGCTGCAAGACAACGGCGGAGTGAAGCACGTGAACGTTAGGCTCGATTCCGAAAACCGCTTCGGAAAGCTCGATCTGCCCAACTTCCGATCCGCTTACGTTGAACACTGCTACTTTTGGCATTTGTTATCCTCCTTTCCCGCTTCTTTATTTTTTAACGGTTGTTTTCACGCTGACGTAGCTGTTTTTAGGTCCGGGTACGGAGCCTTTAACCAGCAGCACGTTGCGTTCCGCATCAACTCTTACTACTTGCAGGTTCTGCAGAGTGACCGTTTCTTTTCCCATGTGTCCTGGAAGGTGTTTGCCTTTAGGAACGCGGTTCGCTTGAATCGAACCCATGGAACCCGGTCCACGATGGTAACGCGAGCCGTGTGCCATTGGACCACGGGATTGTCCCCATCTTTTGATCGTACCGGTAAATCCTTTACCTTTAGAAGTGCCCGTGACATCAACGAATTCGCCTTCAGCGAACAGATCGGCCTTCAATTCCTGGCCAACTTCATAATCCGACAGCTGAATTCCGCGGAATTCTTTAATGTAGCGCTTAGGTGTCGCGCCTGCTTTCTTCGCATGGCCCGACTCCGGCTTATTGGCGTTCTTTTCTTTCTTATCGTCAAAACCGATTTGGATGGCTTCGTAGCCGTCGTTCTCCACGTCCTTCTTCTGCAATACTACGCAAGGACCCGCTTGGATTACGGTAACCGGCAGAACCAATCCTTCAGGAGTAAAGACTTGAGTCATCCCCAGCTTCTTCCCTAAGATACCTTTTGTCATGTTGACACCTCATTCCCTTTACGTTTCATAATGTATTAAAGCTTGATCTCAATGTCCACGCCGGACGGCAAATCCAGACGCATCAAAGCATCTACCGTTTGCGGTGTTGGGTTAACAATATCGATCAAGCGCTTGTGTGTACGCATTTCGAATTGTTCCCTGGAATCCTTGTACTTGTGTACCGCGCGGAGAATCGTGATGATTTGCTTTTCCGTCGGAAGCGGAATCGGCCCGGATACACCTGCACCCGAACGTTTAGCGGTCTCTACAATCTTCTCTGCGGACTGATCAAGAATCCTGTGATCGTATGCCTTCAAACGGATACGAATCTTTTGCTTTGCCATATAAGTCCCTCCTTCTATCGCCCAATTTAGTATCGGACATACTCCGTGAAAATATCTTGATCCCCGTTCCAATGGCAAAGGAGCCGGGCGTATCAACAACCTCTCACATCATCGCAACGTCACAGACCAACGTTCACTATTATATAAAAAAGAGCCCAAGAAAGCAAGGGAAATCCCTGCTTTTCTTTCTATTTTATTTTCTATAGTTTTTTCCATAAGCGTATGGCTTTAAACCGACTGAAGCTTCTATATAAAAAGAACCCCCACCCGAAGGTGAGAGTCCTTGGTAAGCCGAAAGCTTATTACTTGGAGATCGTAGCAACCGCACCGGCACCAACCGTACGTCCGCCTTCGCGGATAGCGAAGCGAGTACCTTCTTCGATAGCGATAGGAGCGATCAGCTCAACCGTTACCGTGATGTTGTCGCCAGGCATAACCATTTCGGTACCTTCTGGCAGGTTGATGATACCCGTTACGTCCGTTGTACGGAAGTAGAACTGTGGACGGTAGCCTGTGAAGAAAGGTTTGTGACGGCCACCCTCTTCTTTGGTCAGAACGTAGATTTGAGCGCTGAAGTTCGTGTGAGGCTTAACGGAACCTGGCTTAGCCAATACTTGGCCGCGCTCGATGTTGCTGCGGTCTACACCACGAAGCAGGGCTCCGATGTTGTCACCGGCTTGAGCGGAATCCAGAAGCTTACGGAACATTTCAACGCCCGTAACAACGGATTTCTTCGTTTCTTCAACCAGACCGATGATTTCGATCTCGTCGCCGACTTTAACCGTACCGCGCTCTACACGACCGGTAGCAACCGTACCACGGCCCGTGATGGAGAACACGTCCTCGACAGGCATAAGGAAAGGCTTGTCAGTGTCGCGCTCAGGAGTTGGGATGTAGGTATCGATTTGCTCGAAGAGCTCAACGATTTTGTTAGCCCACTCGCCGTCTGGGTTTTGCAGAGCTTCACGAGCGGAACCACGAACGATTGGAGTGTCGTCGCCTGGGAATTCATACTCGCTCAGCAGGTCGCGAATTTCCATTTCAACCAGTTCCAGAAGCTCTTCGTCTTCTACCATGTCGCATTTGTTCATGAATACGACGATGTAAGGAACGCCTACCTGGCGGGAGAGCAGGATGTGCTCGCGCGTTTGCGGCATTGGGCCGTCAGCTGCGGATACAACCAGGATAGCTCCGTCCATTTGAGCTGCACCGGTGATCATGTTTTTAACATAGTCAGCGTGGCCTGGGCAGTCAACGTGAGCATAGTGACGGTTAGGAGTTTCGTATTCAACGTGAGCCGTGGAGATCGTGATCCCGCGCTCGCGCTCTTCCGGAGCTTTGTCGATTTGGTCGAAAGCTACAGCTGCGCCACCATATCTTTTGGACAGTACAGTTGTGATTGCAGCCGTCAGGGTCGTTTTACCATGGTCAACGTGACCGATAGTACCGATGTTAACGTGCGGTTTATTACGTTCGAATTTAGCTTTTCCCATTGTAACGATTCCTCCTTAATTTAGCTTGTTAATATGTTAGGCGCCTTTGTTCTTTGCAATAATTTCTTCTGCAATAGATTTAGGCACTTCTTCATAGTGGGAGATCTCCATGGAGTAAACTCCGCGACCTTGCGTACGCGAGCGAAGCGTGGTGGAATATCCAAACATCTCAGCCAAAGGCACTTTGGCGCGGATGATTTGGGCCCCGTGACGGGAATCCATACCTTCGATGCGTCCACGGCGGGAGTTAAGGTCACCCATAACGTCGCCCATGTACTCTTCCGGTACGGTTACTTCCACTTTCATGATCGGCTCGAGGAGCGCAGGGTTACACTTGTCTTTTGCGGCTTTCAGTGCCATGGAACCAGCGATCTTAAACGCCATTTCACTGGAGTCAACATCATGGTAGGAACCATCGACAATGGTAGCTTTGATATCAACCAGCGGGAAGCCAGCGATAACACCATTCTTCATGGATTCTTCGATACCTGCTTGAACAGGAGCGATGTATTCTCTTGGCACTACGCCGCCGACGATTTTGTTCTCGAACAAGAAGCCTTCGCCCGGCTCGCGTGGTTCGAACTCGATCCATACGTGACCGTATTGACCGCGACCACCCGACTGGCGAACGAATTTACCTTCAACCTTAGCAGCCGCACGGAAAGTTTCACGGTAAGCAACCTGAGGTTTACCTACATTCGTTTCCACTTTGAATTCGCGCAACATACGGTCTACGATAATTTCGAGGTGAAGCTCACCCATACCGGAGATAATCGTTTGGCCTGTCTCTTCGTCCGTGTGTGCGCGGAAAGTTGGATCTTCCTCGGACAGCTTGGACAAAGCGATACCCATTTTATCTTGGTCGGCTTTTGTTTTAGGCTCAAGGGACAGCGAGATAACCGGCTCAGGGAAGTTCATGGATTCCAGAATAACTGGATTCTTCTCATCACAGAGGGTGTCTCCCGTCGTCGTGTCCTTAAGACCTACAGCTGCTGCGATATCACCGGAGTATACTTCCGTGATCTCTTGACGGCTGTTGGCGTGCATTTGCAGAATCCGTCCGATTCTTTCGCGCTTCCCTTTGGTAGCGTTAAGCACATAGGATCCGGAGTTCAAGATACCCGAGTAGACACGGAAGAAGGTAAGCTTACCAACAAACGGGTCGGTCATGATCTTGAAAGCCAGAGCCGAGAACGGCTGGTCGTCTGCAGACTTACGGGTTACTTCGGTTCCGTCTTCCAGAACACCTTTGATGTCAGGAACATCAATAGGAGCCGGCAGGAAGTCGATAACCGCGTCCATCATAAGCTGTACGCCTTTGTTTTTGTAGGAAGAACCGCAAATAACCGGGAAGATCTTAACTTCAACCGTTCCTTTACGCAGAGCGGCTTTCAGTTCAGGAACGGAAATTTCTTCCCCTTCCAGATACTTCATGGTCAGGTCTTCGTCCAGTTCAGCGACCTTCTCCACCAATTCGGTTCTCAGTTCGCTAACTTTTTCTTTGTATTCCGCTGGAATTTCCGTTTGCTCGATGTCTTTGCCCAGGTCATCTTTGTACATGTAGGCTACTTCATCGATCAGATCGATAATTCCTTGGAAGTCGTTCTCCGCACCGATCGGAAGCTGGATTGGCACAGCGTTGGCGCCCAGACGCTCACGCATCTGCTGAACGGCACCCAAGAAGTCTGCACCGATAATATCCATCTTGTTTACGTAGGCGATACGGGGAACACCATAACGGTCCGCTTGTCTCCAAACGGTCTCGGATTGGGGCTCAACGCCTTCTTTAGCGCTGAATACACCCACTGCTCCGTCCAATACACGAAGGGAACGTTCAACTTCAACGGTGAAGTCTACGTGTCCTGGCGTATCGATGATGTTGATCCGGTGACCCTTCCATTGAGCGGTGGTAGCAGCGGAAGTAATGGTGATTCCGCGCTCCTGCTCCTGCTCCATCCAGTCCATCGTGGCCGCACCTTCGTGAACTTCCCCGATCTTGTGCGTACGCCCCGTATAGAACAAGATGCGCTCGGTCGTAGTCGTTTTACCGGCATCGATGTGAGCCATGATCCCGATGTTACGTGTATCTTTCAAGGAGAACTCTCTAGCCATGGGTGGGTCTCCTTTCTAATGTGTGGTTCTGCTTATATCCTACCAGCGGTAGTGAGCGAACGCTTTGTTGGCTTCCGCCATTTTGTGCGTATCTTCGCGCTTCTTAACAGCAGCGCCGGTGTTGTTGCTGGCGTCGATAATCTCGGAAGCGAGTCTTTCTTCCATCGTTTTCTCACCGCGCAGGCGGGAGTAGTTAACCAACCAACGCAATCCCAAGGATGTGCGGCGTTCCGGTTTAACTTCGATTGGCACCTGATAGTTGGCACCACCTACACGACGAGCTTTAACTTCCAATACCGGCATAATGTTCTTGATGGCTTGTTCGAAAACTTCCATCGGATCCTTGCCTGTACGCTCTTGAATCGTGTTGAAGGCATTGTACAGAATTTTCTGAGCCGTTCCTCTCTTACCGTCGATCATGATGCGGTTGATCAGACGAGTAACGAGCTTGCTGCTGTAAATCGGATCAGGCAAAACGTCTCTGCGTGTTACGGGACCTTTACGTGGCATTGTTATCCCCCTTTCTCAAAAAGATCAATAGAAATCATTAGGATTTTTTAGCTTTAGGACGCTTCGTTCCGTACTTCGAACGAGCTTGCATACGGTTGTTAACCCCAGCGGTATCCAATGCACCGCGAACGATGTGGTAACGTACACCTGGCAAGTCTTTTACCCTTCCGCCACGAACAAGAACAACACTGTGCTCTTGCAGGTTGTGACCAATACCCGGGATGTAGGCTGTTACCTCTACACGGTTAGTCAGACGAACACGCGCATATTTACGCAGTGCGGAGTTAGGCTTCTTAGGAGTCATCGTACCGACACGGGTGCATACTCCACGTTTTTGCGGAGCGCTCAGATCGGTTTCTTCTCTTTTCAAGGCATTGAATCCTTTTTGCAGAGCAGGCGATTTGGATTTCTCTACTTTCGCTTGACGTCCTTTACGAACTAGCTGATTGATTGTTGGCATTTCGGCACCCCCTTCCAATGAAGTATACTTCTAAGTCCACAGATCCAGGTGAGTCGCGTTTGAGCAAACGAAATGTTTTTATCTCAAGACCCGATGCCTTTCCTGAAATAAAAACATTGTCTATTCCTCATTCGCGACAGCAGCCACGGCCGCTCCCACTTCTATTCCGCAAGCTTTTCCAAGCTGTTTCATGGAATCCACATAGGTAACTTTGACTCCGCATTTACGGCAGAGGTTCACTATTTTGGTTGTGATACGCGGATCTGCATCTTTGGCAACGAACATCTCAGAAGCTTTTCCAAGCTCGACCATTCTTGTCGCCTGTTTCGTGCCAACACTTAATTTCCCAGCCTGTTTCACTTTATCAAGGGGCATTCTCAGTCCTCCAAAGCACAGGTAAGTTAACTATTGTTTTTGGCACACTTCGATATAGTATCATTTCAAAAATACGGTGTCAAGAAAGTTCATGCCTTCCCTGCTGGGAATTTATGAACTTTCTTGAACGCCCCTATTAAACTTCCAACGGCACTTCTCCGTCATCCTTGGATTCCTGGCCTTCCGAACCTTCAGCCTGGGCTGTTTCTTCATTCGGATCGACAATCCGGATATTGCGGTAGCGGGCCATCCCGGTTCCAGCCGGAATCAGCTTACCGATAATGACGTTCTCCTTAAGACCGAGCAGCTGATCGACCTTCCCTTTGATAGCGGCATCCGTAAGAACTCTCGTAGTCTCCTGGAAGGAGGCGGCGGAAAGGAACGAATCCGTTTCAAGGGATGCCTTGGTAATACCCAGCAGTACCGGCTTGGCTACGGCAGGCTCTGCTCCGGTAATCAACGCGCTCTTGTTAGCTGCTTCGTATTCGTGAATGTCTACAAAAGCCCCTGGCAGCAGAACGGTATCACCCGCATCGACTACGCGGATTTTGCGGAGCATCTGGCGAACCATAACCTCAATGTGCTTGTCGTTGATTTCTACACCCTGGTTACGGTAAACGCGCTGAACTTCTTGCAGGATATAGTTCTGTACGCCGCGGATCCCTTTGATCCGTAGCATGTCTTTCGGGTCGATCGAACCGTCCGTCAGCTCATCCCCGGCTTCGATCTGCTGGCCTTTGGTTACCCGGATACGGGAACCGTAAGTAACAGCATACACCTTGGACTCGGCTTCGCCCTGAACCTCGATTTCGCGGCGGTCTTTGGCTTCCCGGATATCCTTGATTGTTCCGTCGATCTCGGAAATGATGGCCTGCCCTTTCGGGTTACGGGCCTCAAACAATTCCTGGATACGAGGCAAACCTTGGGTAATGTCGTCTCCGGCAACGCCCCCGGTATGGAACGTACGCATCGTCAACTGGGTTCCCGGCTCCCCGATCGACTGGGCTGCGATAATGCCGACCGCTTCCCCGATCTCTACGTGCTGACCGGTTGCCAGGTTACGCCCATAGCACTTCTTACAGACGCCATGGCGGGCGCGGCAGCTAAGAACGGAACGGATTTGCAGCTGTTCGACTCCGGCATTAACAATAGCGTCCGCAATGGTTGCTTCGATAAGCTCGTTGCGTGCGACAATCACTTCGCCGGTTTGCGGATGCTTAACCGTTTCGAACGAGTATCGGCCTTCGATCCGGTCGTACAGGTCCTCGATAACTTCTTTGCCGTCCTGAATCTTGCTGACGGTGAAGCCCTTGTCGGTGCCACAGTCTTCTTCCCGAACGATAACGTCCTGGGCTACGTCGACGAGACGACGGGTCAGGTAACCGGAGTCCGCGGTACGAAGGGCCGTATCGGCAAGACCTTTACGGGCACCGTGTGTGGAAATAAAGTATTCCAATACGGTGAGGCCTTCACGGAAGTTCGAAATAATCGGGAGCTCGATAATCTTACCGGACGGGTTCGCCATAAGACCGCGCATTCCGCCGAGCTGGGTGATCTGCGATTTGTTACCCCGCGCCTTCGACTCCACCATCATGTTAATGGAGTTGAATTTGTCCAAGGATTTCATCAGAATATCCGTAATTTCGTCCTTGGCTTTGCTCCAGATGGCGATAACGCGGTCGTACCGTTCTTCATCCGTGATCAAGCCGCGGCGGTACTGGTTCGTAACGGTGCTGACCTTCTCTTCGGATTCTTTAATGATCCGTGCTTTTTCCTGCGGAACCGTAACATCGGATACGGCGATCGTAATCCCTGCTTTGGTGGAGTAGGTAAAGCCCAGCTCTTTGATTTTATCGAGAATAACGGAGGTTTGCGTCGTATGGTAACGGCGGAAGCACTCTCCGATAATGGTTCCCAGGTACTCTTTGCCGATGGCAATTTTCTCAGGTGTCTCTTCGATTTTGGCGCGGAGGTCCGCTCCTTTCTCGAAGGCGAAATATTCATCCGGCGTTCCGTTGTTCAAGTTGGCTTTGGTCGCCTCGTTGATATAAGGGAACTCGGGAGGGAAAATTTCATTGAAAATGATTTTCCCGATGGTGGTGACGAGCATGGCGTTCTGCTGCTCTTCGGTGAAGCTCGTTTTGTTCAGGACCTTCGCTGGGATGGCCACCACGGCATGCAGAGAAGCAATTCCTCTCTGGTAAAGGGAGATGGCTTCCTTAACAGACCCGAGAATCAAGCCGGATCCTTTGGCCTTGCGGTTGGCCATGGTCAGGTAGAAACTTCCCAGAACCATATCCTGCGAAGGCGTAACGACCGGTTTGCCGTCCTTAGGGTTAAGGATATTGCCCGCGGCCAGCATCAGAAGACGTGCTTCTGCCTGGGCTTCAGCCGAAAGCGGAACGTGAACCGCCATCTGGTCACCATCAAAGTCCGCGTTGTAAGCCGTACATACGAGCGGGTGAAGCTTAATCGCGCGGCCTTCCACGAGAATCGGCTCGAACGCCTGGATCCCCAATCTGTGCAGTGTGGGGGCACGGTTCAGAAGCACCGGATGCTCCTTGATGACCTCTTCCAGCACGTCCCATACATCCGAGCTGCTGCGTTCGACTTTCCGCTTAGCGCTCTTAATATTATGGGCAAGACCTTTGTTAACCAGCTCTTTCATAACGAAAGGCTTGAACAGTTCCAGCGCCATTTCCTTCGGAAGTCCGCACTGGTACATTTTCAGACTCGGCCCTACTACGATAACGGAACGGCCCGAGTAGTCTACCCGTTTACCCAGCAGATTCTGACGGAAGCGCCCCTGTTTCCCTTTCAGCATATGACTGAGGGATTTCAGCGGACGGTTACCCGGTCCCGTTACCGGACGGCCGCGGCGTCCGTTGTCGATCAAGGCGTCAACAGCTTCCTGGAGCATCCGTTTCTCGTTCTGGACGATAATGTCCGGTGCGCCGAGGTCAAGCAGACGTTTCAGGCGGTTGTTCCGGTTGATAACCCTGCGGTACAGATCGTTAAGGTCGGAGGTCGCAAAACGTCCCCCGTCCAGCTGTACCATCGGACGAAGCTCCGGAGGGATAACGGGAAGGACATCCAGCACCATCCACTCCGGCAGGTTCTTGGAGTTACGGAAAGCTTCGATGACTTCAAGGCGCTTGATAGCCCGGTTGCGGCGCTGCCCTTGAGCCGTTCTCAGCTCTTCCTTCAACATATCCAGCTCCCGATCGACATCGATGTCCTGAAGAAGCTTCTTAACGGCTTCGGCACCCATACCAGCCTGGAAAGCATAGCCGTACTTCTCACGGTAGCTGCGGTATTCTTTCTCGGAGAGAAGCTGCTTCTTCTCGAGAGGCGTATCTCCCGGATCCGTCACGACATAGGAAGCGAAGTAAATAACTTCTTCCAGAGAACGCGGGGACATATCCAGAGCCAGACCCATCCGGCTCGGGATTCCTTTAAAGTACCAAATATGCGATACCGGAGCAGCCAATTCAATATGGCCCATACGCTCACGGCGGACCTTCTGACGGGTAACCTCAACTCCACAACGGTCACAAACGACGCCCTTGTAGCGGACCCGCTTGTATTTGCCGCAATGGCATTCCCAGTCCTTGGTCGGTCCGAAGATCTTTTCACAGAAAAGACCTTCTTTCTCCGGCTTCAAGGTTCTGTAGTTAATGGTTTCCGGTTTTTTTACCTCGCCGCGCGACCATGAACGGATCTTCTCCGGGGAAGCCAATCCGATTTTCATATATTCAAAGTTATTCACGTCGATCAAGGAGCAACCCTCCTTAAAATTAACATCTTGATAGTCGTGCCAAACCTGATCGGTCCTCTATTACTCCGCGCCCATCTCGGCTCCTTCGAGGTTCAGGTTCAGCTTGTCGCTTCCCGCATCTTCGTCCTCGTCGGATTCCTTCATTTCGATTTCTTCCTCATCCGCAGAGAGGATTTTGACATCCATGCCCAAGCTTTGAAGCTCTTTAATCAGAACCTTGAACGATTCAGGAACGCCTGGCTCCGGAACATTCTCGCCTTTGACAATGGATTCGTAGGTCTTCACGCGCCCTACCACGTCATCCGACTTAACCGTCAGAATTTCCTGCAGGGTATAAGCCGCACCGTAAGCTTCCAGCGCCCAAACCTCCATCTCCCCGAAACGCTGCCCGCCGAACTGGGCTTTACCGCCGAGAGGCTGCTGGGTAACGAGAGAGTATGGACCCGTCGAACGGGCATGGATTTTATCATCAACCATGTGAGCCAGCTTAATCATGTACATGACACCCACGGTAACTTCCCGCTCGAACGGCTCGCCACTGCGTCCGTCGTAAAGAATCGTTTTCCCGCTGCGGTTCATGCCGGCTTCTTCCATGGTGTCAAATACGTCGTCCTCGCGAGCTCCGTCAAATACCGGCGTGGCGGTGTGAATGCCAAGCGCTTTGGCGGCCATTCCCAAGTGAACCTCGAAGGCCTGCCCGATGTTCATCCGGGAAGGAACCCCGAGCGGGTTCAACACAACCTGCACTGGCGTGCCATCCGGCAGGAACGGCATGTCTTCCTCCGGAAGGATGCGGGCGATAACCCCTTTGTTCCCGTGGCGTCCGGCCATTTTGTCGCCTTCGGAGATCTTTCTCTTCTGTGCGATATAGACACGAACAAGCTGGTTAACTCCCGGCGGCAACTCGTCCCCGTTCTCTCGGGTAAAGACCTTAACGTCAACCACGATTCCGTCGGTTCCGTGAGGAACGCGGAGCGAGGTGTCGCGGACTTCCCTTGCTTTCTCCCCGAAGATCGCATGAAGCAGACGCTCTTCCGCCGTAAGCTCGGTAACCCCTTTAGGCGTTACTTTCCCTACGAGGATATCGCCCGCGGCGATTTCCGCACCGACACGGATAATTCCACGCTCATCCAAATTCTTCAGCGCATCTTCCCCGACGTTAGGGATATCACGGGTAATCTCTTCCGGCCCAAGCTTCGTATCCCGGGCTTCCGATTCGTATTCTTCAATGTGGATCGAGGTGTAAACATCTTCCTTAACCAGCTTCTCGCTCAGCAGGATGGCATCCTCGTAGTTGTAGCCCTCCCATGTCATAAAGGCGACGACCACGTTGCGTCCGAGCGCCAATTCCCCTTGCTCTGTCGAAGGGCCGTCGGCCAGAATGTCACCGGCTTTGACAACATCTCCGCGATGAGCGAGCGGACGCTGGTTGATGCAGGTTCCTTGGTTGGAACGCATAAACTTATGAAGCTTATATTTGTCCAGGTCGCCGTTGACCAGCTTGCCGTCAACCATCTGCTGGCGGCGAACCCAGATTTCGTTAGCGGACGCCCGCTCAATGAACCCGTCATGACGGGCTACAATACATACGCCGGAATCCTTCGCGGCTTTGTGTTCCATCCCGGTTCCTACGAGAGGAGATTTCGGGATAAGGAGAGGAACGGCCTGCCGCTGCATGTTCGAACCCATCAGCGCACGGTTGGAGTCATCGTTCTCCAGGAACGGAATCAACGCCGTCGCGACCGAAACGACCTGTTTCGGGGATACGTCCATATAGTCAACGCGTTCACGAGGAAGCGTAAGAATATCATCTTTGAAACGGACGATAACCTGTTCTTCCTCAAAGGTATTGCTATCCGTCAGCACGGCGTTGGCCTGTGCCACGACGTAGTTATCTTCCTCGTCCGCTGTGAGGTAAGCGATTTGCTCGGTCACGACGCCCGTGTTGGGGTCCACCCAACGGTAAGGAGCCTCGATGAACCCGTATTCGTTAATGCGAGCGAACGTCGACAGGGAGTTGATCAGACCGATGTTCGGTCCCTCCGGCGTCTCGATCGGACACATCCGACCGTAGTGACTGTGGTGAACGTCACGAACTTCGAAGCCCGCACGCTCCCGCGTCAAACCGCCGGGTCCCAGCGCCGAAAGACGGCGTTTGTGCGTCAACTCGGCCAGCGGATTCGTCTGGTCCATAAACTGAGACAGCTGGGAGCTGCCGAAGAACTCCTTAATGGAGGCGATGACCGGACGTATGTTGATCAGGGCCTGCGGAGTAATCACATTGGCATCCTGAATGGACATCCGCTCACGAACCACACGCTCCATACGGGAGAGCCCGATCCGGAACTGGTTCTGAAGCAGTTCGCCCACGGAACGGAGACGGCGGTTGCCCAGATGGTCGATATCGTCCGTGTTTCCAATTCCATGAAGTAGGTTAATAAAATAATTGATGGAAGAAATAATATCCGCAGGGGTAATGTTCTTAACCGACTTGTCGATATTGCGGTTAGCAATAACCTTGGTTATTTTCCCGTCTTCCAGCGGAGAATAAACTTCAACCACCTGCATAGGAATGGTATCCTCATCGGTTACGCCGTTATGAACGGTATAATCCTTGAAGCCCACTCCCTTTTCGAGATAAGGAAGCACCTGATCCAGCAAACGGCGGTCGAGCATCTGCCCGGCTTCGGCAATGATTTCACCGGTTTCAGGATCCACCAGAGTCTCGGCGAGCCGCTGATTGAACAAGCGGTTCTTAATATGAAGCTTCTTGTTAATTTTATAGCGGCCTACATTGGCAAGATCATAGCGCTTCGGATCGAAGAAACGGGCTACCAGCAAGCTCCTCGCGTTGTCGAGGGTAGGCGGCTCGCCCGGACGCAGCCTCTCATAAATCTCGATGAGGGCCTTTTCCGTGGAATCCGTGCTGTCCTTGTCCAGCGTATTGCGAATATATTCATTGTCGCCAAGCAGCTCAAGAATTTCTGCATCGCTGCCGAATCCAAGCGCCCGCAGGAGTACGGTCACCGGAATTTTGCGCGTACGGTCAATTCTTACATAGATGATATCTTTGGCGTCGGTTTCCAGCTCAAGCCAAGCTCCGCGATTAGGGATCACGGTAGCGGTAAAGGTTTTTTTGCCGTTCTTATCAACTTTCGTACTGAAGTAGACGCTGGGAGAACGAACGAGCTGGCTGACGATAACACGTTCCGCACCGTTGATAATAAAGGTTCCGGTTTCGGTCATCAGAGGGAAATCACCCATAAAGACTTCCTGCTCTTTCACTTCGCCCGTTTCTTTATTAAACAAACGAACCTTAACGCGTAAAGGGGCTGCGTACGTAACGTCGCGTTCCTTGGAATCATCGACATTGTACTTGGGCTCTCCTAAGCTGTAGTCGATAAATTCCAGCACCAGATTCCCTGTAAAGTCCTGAATTGGGGAAATATCCTGAAACATCTCCCGTAATCCTTCATCCAGAAACCATTGGTATGATTTCTGTTGGATTTCTATCAGGTTAGGAATTTCCAGCACCTCGTTAATTCGAGCATAGCTTCTGCGTTTACGTCGTCCAAATTGTACAAGATGTCCTGCCAACTTTTCTTCACCCCTTGTGTCTACTCAATGAAACTGTGATTCTTCTAAAAAAACAAGAAAAAGCTTCATGCGAAGCCCCTCTTATGGACTTCTCATAACAAACATATTGCCGTCAAAGTCTCTTGATTTCCTATGTCGTTATGAAAAAATCACCATAATCTGTAGATTTGCCTAAAATCTAAACATTATACTCACGGAAGCAAAATTTTATTCCCGCAAATAAAAAAGTCTTGACATTTTAGTTAAGTAAAGACATATAGCCCATTTTATGCTGACATTTTATTATAATACCACATCGGCGAACGATAGTCAATTTCTAATTTCGCCATTTTCTTCATGCCGAATGCTGCGGAAAATCCGGTAGCCTTTGTCTTTGGTGACCTCTTTGCATTCCCCAAACAGGCTCTCCAGCTTGGCATAAGCGGAAGGGGACCCTTGCTTCTTCTGGATCACCACCCATAGGGAGCCGCCGGGATTAAGATGATGATAGGCTTCTTCAAAAATCCGGTGAACCGTTTCTTTGCCCGTACGGATGGGCGGATTCGTCAAAATGCAATCAAACGTTTCTTGGGCTACCGCTTCCAATATGTTGCTTTGGACCACCCGAACATTGGAAAGGGAATTCCGCTTTGCATTCTCACGAGCCAACTCGACCGCGCGTTCGTTGATGTCGAGCATAACCACTTGTCCTTTAGAGGCCAGAGCCGCCGCGCTTAACCCGATCGGACCATACCCGCAGCCGATGTCGAGCACTTTGTCGTCTATGCCCATCTCCATCGTTTCGATCAGCAGCCGACTGCCAAAATCGATTCCGCCTTTCGAGAATACTCCCGCATCGGTGGCAAAAGTAAACTTGCGCCCTCTCAGCTTGTCTTCGATCAGCCTAGTCTCGCTTTTAACAGACGGTTTACTGGTATAGTAGTGCTCAGTCAAGGCGGGTTCCTCCTCATTGGGCTTCGCGTGTCTTATCCCCTATGGATGAAAAACCCCTTGAAGGCCAGCCTTCAAGGGGTCGTGGTGCATTATTTTACTTCTACGCTTGCCCCAGCTTCGGTCAATTTGGCTTTCAAAGCTTCTGCATCCTCTTTGGATACTTTTTCTTTGATTGGCTTCGGTGCGCCGTCTACCAGGTCTTTTGCTTCTTTCAAGCCGAGGCCCGTGATTTCGCGAACCACTTTGATAACGTTGATTTTGGAAGCGCCAGCGCTCGTCAGGATTACGTCGAATTCGCTTTGCTCTTCGGCTTCTGCTGCTGCTCCGGCGCCGCCCATTACTGCTACAGGAGCTGCTGCCGTTACTCCGAATTCTTCTTCGATTGCTTTAACCAGATCGTTCAGTTCCAAAACCGTCATGCCTTTGATGGCTTCCAAGATTTGCTCTTTGCTCATGGTTGAACCTCCATTTATCTTTTCTTGTAATTGATTGATTTATGCGGAAAGCTTACGCTTCTTGAGCTCCGCCTTCTTGTTTCTCGCCGACTGCTTTAACTGCAAGCGCGAAGTTGCGCATAGGTGCTTGGAGCACGCTGAGCAACATGGACAGCAGACCCTCTCTGGACGGAAGATCCGCCAGGGCTTTGATCTGGTCAACGCCAACTACTTTGCCTTCTACGATACCGGCTTTCACACTCAGCTTGTCGTTCTTCTTCGCGAAATCCGACAAGATCTTAGCAGGAGCGACAACATCGTCTTTGCTGAAAGCAATCGCGGTAGGACCGCTCAGGAATTCATCCAGTTCCGTCAGTTCCGCCTCTGCCGTAGCGCGGCGAACCAGGGTATTCTTAAGCACTTGGAATTCAACTCCCGCTTCGCGAAGCGATTTGCGCAGTTGAGTTACTTGTGCCACCGTCAGCCCGCGGTAGTCCGCAACGATTGTGCAGGAGCTGTCACGCAGCTTAGCCGTCACATCCGAAACCATCTGTTGTTTCTCTTGAAGAACTTTTGCATTTGCCATTGTTACACCTCCTAAATCAGTACTGCCACTCGACCGTGTGCGTTCTATACAAATAGAAAAGCCTTCGTAGACACTACGAAGGCATGATTTATCGATATTTCTTTATACAAGAAATCGCGAATCTATATCACAACACCTCGGGAGGATATTAAGCTTGGTCACCCAAGCACCTACTGTCTACGGCAGCATATTCAATTGGAAACTCCATTAGATTAGCACAGGTTGACCATAATAGTCAAGAGCTTATCTAAAGGATTGAAGGTTCAGCTTAACGCTTGGCCCCATCGTGGAAGATACAGCAGCGCTCTTCAGGTATAACCCTTTGGCAGCGGCCGGCTTGGATCTTACCAACGCATCGATCAGCGCACGAAGGTTCTCGCCCAATTGCTGCTCCCCGAAGGAAGCTTTTCCGATCGGAGCGTGGATTTGGCCCGCTTTATCCAAGCGATACTCAATTTTACCCGCTTTGATCTCTTGAACGGCTTTCGATACGTCGAACGTTACGGTTCCTGCTTTCGGGTTAGGCATCAGACCTTTACCCCCGAGCAGACGTCCCAGCTTACCTACTTCACTCATCATATCCGGCGTTGCTACGCAAACGTCGAATTCGAACCAACCTTGTTGGATTTTGTTGATGAGGTCTGCATCGCCGACAAAGTCAGCGCCAGCTTGCTCGGCTTCTTTGGCTTTTTCGCCTTTGGCAAATACCAACACGCGTTTGGTTTTACCGGTTCCGTGAGGAAGGACAACCACACCGCGAACGGCTTGGTCCTGCTTCTTCGCGTCAACGCCCAAGCGAACGGCTACTTCAACCGTCTCGTCGAACTTGGCGGTAGCAGCCTTTTTAACGGCGGTTACGGCGTCCATCGGCTCATAGAAAGCTTCCTGGTCGATGCCTTTAACCGCTTCTGCATATTTCTTACCATGCTTCGGCATTACGTTTCCTCCTTTTGTGGTAATAACGGATAATCCTCCCACTAGCGGCTCCAAGGCCGCTTACATCCAAACAAGAAATGAATCCTCATTTCGGGAAGTTACGTTGGATTAGTCAGTGATCGTGATGCCCATGCTGCGGGCCGTACCTTCAACCATACGCATTGCAGCTTCAACAGATGCAGCGTTCAGGTCAGGCATTTTTTGCTCGGCGATTTCACGTACTTTTGCACGGGATACCGAAGCAACTTTCTTTTTGTTCGGTTCGCCGGAACCTTTTTGGATTCCTGCCACCACGCGGAGCAGTACTGCTGCCGGAGGGGTTTTGGTAACGAACGTGAACGAACGGTCTTCGAAAACCGAGATTTCAACCGGAATGATCAAACCAGCCTGATCTGCGGTACGAGCGTTGAATTCTTTACAGAACGCCATGATGTTAACGCCTGCTTGACCCAAAGCCGGACCTACCGGTGGAGCCGGGTTAGCCTTTCCTGCAGGAATCTGCAGCTTTACCATTTTGATTACCTTTTTAGCCATGCGAGACACCTCCTTGCCGTAGTGTGGTCGAACGGGACGAAGCCCCTCCCACTAATGAAGGTCTATCCCGTCGAATAGACCTAGAAGAAACCATTTGGAATCCGTAATCGGAATCTTATAATTTTTCCACTTGGGTGAAGTCCAGCTCAAGCGGGGTTTCTCTTCCAAACATGTTCACATGAACCTTCAGCTTGCTCTTGTCGGGGATGATTTCCTCGATGGAACCAACGAAATCGGCAAAAGGGCCTACTTTCACGCGGACGGTTTCTTTTAGATCGAAGTCGATCTTCGGCTTTGGTTCTTCCATACCCATGTGCTTGAGAATTGCATCCACTTCTTCAGGCAGCAAGGCGGTAGGCTTGGATCCGGACCCTGTCGAGCCCACGAACCCGGTAACCCCCGGCGTATTTCGAACGACATACCAAGAATCGTCGGTCTGAATCATTTCCACGAGGACATAGCCCGGGTAAACTTTACGCATGACGGTCTTCTTCTTACCGTCCTTGTTTACCAGTTCCTCTTCCATCGGCACCAGCACCCGGAAGATCTTGTCCTGCATGTTCATGGATTCGACGCGCTTCTCCAAATTGGCCTTTACTTTATTCTCATACCCCGAGTAGGTATGAACCACATACCATCTTTTTTCCATGATCGTCTCCTATGGTTTACCTTATTTAGAGACAAGTCTGACTAATTGGGAAATACCAAGGTCGAGAATAGCGAAATAGATTGTTACAAAAGCTACGGTGACCAGCACCACGATTGTGTAACTAATCATTTCTTTACGGCTTGGCCACTTCACTTTCCGCAATTCCGCCCAACTGTCCGTAAAGAAAGAGAACGTGGAGCCGAATCCTTGTTTCATTCTGGCTAAAAACCCCACAACTACACCTCCGTGAACCTACTACCTGGTCTCGCGATGAAGCTGATGTGAATTGCAAAATTTGCAATACTTTTTCTTCTCCATGCGGTCAGGATTGTTTCGCTTGTTCTTATTGGACGTATAGTTTCTCTGCTTGCAGTTCAAGCATGCTAACGTAATAATAACCCGCACTGGATTACACCTCCCGAGACAACCTGAATTAAAGAACCCTGATTGTCTTAAGATGCAATCGACAAATAAGGGTCACCCAAACACTTTAGCACACACCAAAATCCCTGTCAAGGAAAGGATTCGTTAGCATTATAGACAAGGTTGCCTTCCTATAAACCTCCCATATAAAGAAAAAAGCACCTTGCTGGTTAGCAAAATGCGCATGCCGATCGTTGGTCTATTCAATTCAAGTCTCTTACTTCCAAGTACCGTTCCAGCTTCCTCTTGACCCGCTGCAGCGCATTGTCTATCGATTTCACGTGACGGTCGAGATCGACGGCGATCTCCTGATAGGAACGCCCGTCCAAATAGAGCATCAGCACCCTGCGTTCGAGATCGCTTAGGATCTCTCCCATCTTATCCTCAAGCCCGTTGAACTCCTCCTGATTGATGATCAGTTCTTCCGGGTCGGTTACCTTGGAGCCGCATATGACATCGAGAAGGGTGCGGTCGGAATCTTCGTCATAGATGGGCTTATCCAAGGAAACGTACGAGTTAAGAGGGATATGCTTCTGCCGGGTGGCGGTCTTAATGGCGGTGATAATCTGTCTCGTTATGCAAAGTTCGGCAAAGGCTTTGAAGGAGGCCAGCTTGTCCCCCCGGAAATCGCGAATGGATTTGTAGAGGCCGATCATGCCTTCCTGGACGATATCCTCCCGGTCCGCACCGATCAGAAAATACGATCTTGCCTTCGCTCTGACAAAATTCCGGTATTTGTTGATCAAATATTCCAAAGCTTCGCTGTTGCCTTCGCGAACCGCTTCGACGTTGTCCTCATCTGTCATCTGCCCAAAATCGCGCTTTCTCAATTCATTGAGGTCAACACCCACTAAACTATCCCTCCGGCTTAGCCTGTAAGGCAACTTTCCTTGAAAATGATAGGTTAAGTATACATGAAGCTTTTGATTATCGTCAACTACGACCGTAAAATATTGGATGTTTTTGAAAAGTTATGGATTGCCCCTCCGCCATTTTTCGAAGAGCTGCTTCATCTCCTGAGACAGCTTGCTGTCGAAGGTATTCCGCGCCGGATTACGGGTCATCTCCTTCGCTTCGGCGATCTGGCGGCGGATCTCCTTGCGGCTTTCCCGCACCTTGACGAGAAGCTCACGGGCCGGAAGCCGGAGAGCCCCGATCCCGAAGATGACATGCTGCTCCGTCATGTCGGAGGTGGCGACCAGGATATGGCGCCTTCGGCCGGACAGCTCTTTTACCAGCCGTTCGATAAGTTCATCGGCCGTTTCTTTCTCGCGGGTGTATACGATTTTGAGCTTACTCTGCTGATACTTTCCCCCTAAGCCCGGAACCTGATGGGCATCAAACACCAGGTACACTTCCACTCCCGAGAAGGCCTGGTAATCGGCAAGCTGGTCGATCAGCCGGTCCCGGGCGTCCTCAAGGCGGATATCCCGGAGCTTCTGCAGCTCCGGCCATGCGCCGATGATGTTGTAGCCGTCCACAATGAGGTATTCCTTGATGCTGTTCATGGAATTATTGGTGCCGCTGCCGGACGACTTCGTACATGAAGACGGAAGCCGCCACCGAGGCATTCAGCGAGTTGATGCTTCCGAACATGGGCAGTTTCACCAGAAAGTCGCATTTCTCCTTGATGAGGCGGCCGATTCCTTTGCCTTCGTTACCGATGACAATCGCGATCGGCATCGTAAAATCGGTCTGGTAAATATCCTGCCGTGCGCTGCCGTCGGCCCCCGCCACCCAGATGCCCTCTTCTTTCAGCCCGTCGATCGTTTGGGCAAGGTTTGTCACCTTGGCGACAGGCACGTATTCCACCGCGCCGGCCGATATTTTCGACACGGTTGCCGTCAGGCCCACTGATCTTCTCTTCGGGATAATAATCCCGTTTACTCCGGTGCACTCCGCCGTCCGGAGGATCGACCCGAGGTTATGGGGATCCTCGATTTCATCCAGAATGAGCAGAAACGGCGGCTTTCCGCTTTTTTTGGCCTCCGCCAAAATATCGCTGACTTCAGCGTATTCATACGCGGCGGCCTGGGCCACCACGCCCTGGTGCTGAACGTCGCCCGCCATCTGATCGAGCTTACGCTTGTCGGCGTATTGGATCACAATGCCGAGCGGCTTGGCCTCCGCCAGGATGGGCTGGGTCAGATGCTTCTGGGCGTTCTCCGCAATCCAGATCTTGTTGATGGGACGCCCCGAACGAAGGGCTTCCAGTACGGAATGCTTGCCTGCAATGTATTCATCCATGATTAGTTATCCCTCCTGTTGGGCTCGGCCTGCTCGCCGGCGGTCTCCAAGCTGAGGCTCATCAGCTCGTGCAGCCGTTCGAACCGCTGGCGGTAATACAAATAACCGATTAAGCACTCGAACGCCGTGCTGTGCCGGTAAATGAGAACGTCGGTGTTTTTGGGCGTGGTCCCGGACTTCGCGTTCCGCCCTCTGCGCACCACATCCGCCTCCTCCTCGGTCAGCAAAGGCATCCACCGTTCCAAGGAGCGCGCTTGGGCTTTGGCCGAGACGAACCGGGTCGACTGGCGGTGGAGATGATGGGGCCGGTGATTGGGCAGCGACACCAGGTATTGGCGTACGAACACCTCATACACAGCGTCCCCGACATAAGCGAGCACGAGAGGATTCAACAGATTCGCGTCCTTCGCCGGGTCAAATGCCAAGAGCGTCGAATCCATGGTCATTTGCGCCGCCAGCGGATGCCCTGGGGGGTATCCTCCAGCAGAATCCCCTGCTCCGTGAGAAGATCGCGGATCTCGTCCGCCCGCGCCCAGTTCTTCGCTTTGCGGGCCTCGGTCCGTTCCTCGATCAGGCGGTCGATCTCCTCGTCCAGGAGCTCTTCCTCCTGTTCGGCTATTATTCCCAGAACCTCGTTCATGGCTTTCAACTGATTTTGGATTAGTCCGATGGTGGCTTGGGTGACCGTTTCCTTCTGAAGGTAACGGTTGGCCTCGCTCACGAGATCGAAGACAGCCGTAATCGCGTCCGGTGTATTGAAGTCGTCGTTCATTTTCTGCACGAAGAAGGCTCCGATCCGCTCCACGGCGCGGCTTACCTCTTCGTCCGCTTCGCCTTCCGCGGCATCCTTGCTGCGGTACGCCAGGTTCGAGAGGCAGTTATAGATGCGCTCCAGGCTGCCTTCGGCCTGGGCAATGGTCTCGTCATTGAAATTAAGCGGGCTCCGGTAATGTGTGGTCAGCATGAAGTAACGGATGGTCTCCGGCTTGGTTTTCGTCCGGAGCTCCCGGACATTCAGCCCGTTTCCGAGCGACTTGGACATTTTCTCATTGTTGATGTTCAAGTAGCCGTTATGCAGCCAGTATTTGGCGAACATTTTGCCGTGCAGGGCTTCGGACTGTGCCAGCTCGCACTCGTGGTGCGGGAATTGAAGATCCTGCCCGCCTCCATGGATGTCGATCGTCTCCCCGAGGTACTTCTCGGCCATGGCCGAGCATTCGATGTGCCACCCCGGGCGTCCGTCTCCCCAAGGGCTGCTCCAGTAAATCTCTCCGGGCTTCGCCGCCTTCCAGAGGACGAAATCCTGGGGATTCTCCTTGCGCTCGTCCACTTCGACCCGGATGCCGAACTGAAGCTCCTCCAGGTTCTGGTGGGACAGCTTGCCGTAATCGTCGAACCGGGTGGTGCGGAAATACACGTCCCCGCCCTTCTCATATGCCATGCCCTTGTCTACCAGACCCGCAATAAAGGAGATGATCTCCGGCATGTTTTCCGTCACCCGGGGGTTGATGATATCTACAATCCCCAGCGCCTCCATGTCCTCCCGGTAAGCCTCGATAAACTTCTCCGCCAGCTCCGGAACGGTCGTTCCCTGCTGCTCCGCCCGCTTGATCAGCTTGTCATCGACATCGGTAAAGTTGACGACATACTTCACCTCATAGCCAAGCGACTTCAGATGCCGTCTCACGACATCGAACACAATGGCCGGGCGGGCGTTCCCGATATGGATATAGTCGTAGACGGTCGGTCCGCAGACGTACATTTTGACCTTGCCGGGCTCGAGGGAGACGAATTCCTCCTTGGTCCGGGTTAACGTGTTATACACTTTCAGCGTCATAGTTTAACGATGCCTCCGTTCTTCTTCTTCTCTTCCTCCAAGGCGGTTTTCAGCTCTTCGATCTGCTGCTGCAGGTTGCGGCATAGATCCACGACCGGATCGGACAAATCTCCATGGTTCAGGCGGTCTACCCTTACGCCGTCGCGTTTGACGATTTTGCCGGGGATGCCCACGACGGTGCTGTTCGGCGGCACTTCCTGAAGCACCACGGAATTCGCCCCGATCCGGGAATTGTCCCCGACGCGAAACGAGCCCAGTACCTTCGCCCCCGACGAGATAACCACATTATTGCCAATAGTCGGGTGTCTCTTCCCCCGCTCCTTGCCTGTCCCCCCCAGGGTCACCCCCTGGTAGAGCACGACATCGTCGCCGATCTCGCACGTCTCTCCTATGACAACCCCCATCCCGTGGTCGATAAACAACCGCCGGCCGATGCGGGCCCCCGGGTGAATCTCAATGCCGGTCATGAACCGACCGAATTGGGAGAGGATGCGAGCTAACGTAAAATACTTTCGGACAAAAAACCAGTGGGCGATCCGGTGCAGCCAAATGGCGTGAATGCCGGAATACGTAAAAATCACTTCAAATCTGCTCCGTGCGGCGGGATCGTTATCGAACACTGCCTGAATGTCGGAACGCAGGGTGCGGAACATGGATTTCACCTTCTCTAACATTGTTGGACGTGCCTGACTTCTTGAAAAAAGATAAAAAAGCCTCCGCAGCCGGAAGGCTGCAGAGGCGCTGTCGACGCGGTTCCACTCTGCTCGGGTGCCGTCAGTCGGCTCCCACTTGTAGGGCTGGTATCGGGGGCCACCCGGCACGATCTACAGCCTTAGCTTTCGATCCTGCAGCTCCCAGGTGCATTTCGGGTCAAGGGAAATGGACAGCTCTCAGCCGCTTACCTGTAAGCGTCTGTCCTCTCTGATAAGTCCCGGTTGGCCGTACTCTCCTGATCTACGCCATTCGCATTATAATTGTCACTAGTATAAACGATAACCGACGCTTATGACAATAACCTCTCCAGGCGGGCAACGGCCTTCTCTTTGCCCAGGAGGGAGATGGTTTGGTTCAGGTCACGGCCGTGCATCTGGCCGGTCAGCGCTACGCGGGTCGGCATGAACAGCTGTTTGCCCTTGAAGCCCGTGTCCTTTTGGACCTGCTTCAGCATCGCCTGCACGTCTTCCGGATTCAGGGTTACGGACTCTCTTACGAGCTCCAGGAAGCGGCCCAGGACAACCGGAACCTGCTCTTCCGCCAGTATCGGCTTGGCTTCTTCCTCCAGCTCCACTTCTTCTTGGAAGAAGAGGGCCGACAGATCGACAATCTCTGAAGCATAGGTCAGCTGTTCCTGATACAGCGCGACCAGCCGCGAGGCCCAGGACTGCTCGGCCTCGGAAAGCGTCTGCGGCAGCCGTCCGGCCTTCTGAAGATGAGGAATCGCGAGCTCGGCGATTCTTGCCGGGTCGGCCTTCTTGATGTACTGGTTGTTCATCCAGTTCAGCTTATCCATATCGAAGACGGCCGGGCTTTTGGACACGCGGTCCAAGCCAAACTGCCCGATCAATTCTTCTTTCGTGAAGATCTCCTCTTCGCCTCTCGGGGACCAGCCGAGCAGGGTGATGAAGTTCAGCACCGCCTCCGGCAAATACCCCAGGTCCTTGTACTGCTCAATGAATTGGACGATGGATTCGTCCCGCTTGCTCATCTTCTTCCGGTCCGGATTCAAGATGATGGACAGGTGCGCGAACCGGGGCGTCGGAAGATCCAAGGCTTCATAGAGCATCACTTGTCTCGGCGTATTGGACAGATGCTCCTCACCGCGGATGACATGGGTGATGGCCATCAGATGATCGTCGAGCACGACCGCGAAGTTGTACATGGGAATGCCGTCCGGACGGGCGATGATGAAGTCCCCGATCCCGTTCGAGTCGAATTCCACCTCTCCGCGCACTTCATCCTCAAAGCGGATCATCCGGTCCTCCGGCACTCGGAAGCGGACCGTCGGCCGCCGGCCTTCCGCCCGGTAGGCTTCCGCCTGCTCCGGGGTCAGGTGGCGGCAGCGGCCGGAATAGCGGGGCGTTTCGCCGCGCGCTTCCTGCTCACTGCGCTCCTGCTCGAGCTCCGCTTCGGTGCAGTAGCAGTAGTAGGCGTTTCCTTCGGCCAGCAGCCGCTCCACGAACGGCTTGTAGAGGTCGAGCCGTTCCATCTGCCGGTAAGGGCCGTAGCCTCCGTCCACATCGACGCTTTCATCCCAGTCGACGCCGAGCCAGCGCAGGCCGTTCAGCTGGTTGTCGACACCGGTTTCGATGTGGCGTGTCTGATCCGTGTCTTCGAACCGGACGATAAACTTCCCCTGCTTGCTGCGGGCAAACAGGTAATTGAACAGAGCCGTCCGGGCTCCGCCTATATGCAAATGCCCCGTAGGACTGGGCGCATAACGTACGCGTACTTGGTCGTTCATCGGGATTCCCCTCTCTTGCCAATCATTCTGAAATAAAAAGTATCATAGCACATTCTGAAGAAGACAAACAACCGCTTGAGCCGCGATTCCTTCGCCTCTTCCGGCAAAGCCGAGCTGCTCCGTCGTCGTCGCCTTGACGTTCACTTGGGCCTCTTCGGCCCCGAGCGCTTCGGCGATAATGGTGATCATGCCGGGGATGTGCGGGGCCATTTTGGGCTTCTGGGCAATAATGGTCGCATCCACGTTGCCCAGGCGGTAGCCCATCTGCTTAGCCAGCTCCCATACCTGCTCAAGGAGCTTCAGGCTGTCCGCATCCTTAAAGGCGGGATCGGTATCCGGGAAATGCTTCCCGATGTCCCCTTTGCCGAGCGCCCCCAGAATGGCATCGGTTATCGCATGAAGCAGCACATCCGCGTCCGAATGGCCGAGAAGGCCTTTCTCATAAGGAATGTCCACTCCCCCGATGATACACTTGCGACCTTCCACCAGCTGATGCACATCGAACCCTTGTCCCACTCGAATCATCTATTGTCTCTCTCCCTGCTTCTCCGCATCAGGTCCTCCGCCCACGGCAGGTCCTCCGGCGTCGTTATTTTAATATTCTCGTAGCTGCCTTCCACGACCCGCACCTTAAGGCCGATCCGCTCCGCCAGCATGGCGTCGTCCGTTCCCAGAAAGCCTTCCTTCTCCGCCTGCTCGTAAGCCTGCTTAAGCGAAGACAGACGAAAAGCTTGCGGGGTCTGTATCGCCCACAAGCTTCGCCGGTCCGGCGTCGATTGGATCCAACCGTCGGAATCCGCCACTTTGATTGTATCCTTCACGGGGACGGCCAGGACGGCCCCCCCGCTCTCCATGGCCTGCCGGAGGCACGCCCGAACCTGCTCCGGGCGGACGAAGGGCCGGACGCCGTCATGCACCATGACCCATTCGTAATCCTCCGAAAAAGTCCGGAGCCCGGCATGAACGGAGGCTTGTCTCTCTTCTCCGCCCATGATCACCTGGCGTACCTTTACGAGACCGTACTGCTCTATGTAAGCCTGGCAGCGGGACAAGTCGTTCTCCCCCACCACCAGGACGATGGAATCGACTTCCTCGAGCCGGTTCCAGGTCTCCAGCGTATGGACCAGAATCGGCTTGCCGCCAAGCGGCAAATACTGCTTGCTCTCCGCGGTACGCATCCGCGACCCTTTGCCGGCCGCAACGATGACCACACCCAGTTTTCCCATGATCCGCTCCTGCTTCGTTTATGTAGGGATGAATCCCTTCTTCATCATAAACGTTTTACTGGGCTTTTTCCAACAATTTCGGCTTTGCGAAGATCATCCGGCCGGCTGACGTCTGCAGCACGCTCGTCACCATCACTTCCATGGTCGAACCGATATATTCCCGTCCGCCCTCCACGACGATCATGGTGCCGTCATCGAGATACGCGACCCCCTGTCCATGCTCCTTGCCGTCTTTGATGATCTGCACCACAATTTCTTCCCCCGGAAGAACGACTGGCTTCACCGCATTGGCGAGATCATTGATGTTAAGCACGGATACCCCTTGAAGCTCACATACTTTGTTAAGGTTGAAATCGTTCGTGATCACTTTGCCCCTTAGCACCTTCGCCAAGCGCACCAACTTGCTGTCCACCTCGGAAATCTCTTCGAAATCTCCTTCGTAGATGAGGACCTTGACCTCCAGCTCCTTCTGGATTTTGTTTAGGATGTCGAGGCCGCGGCGTCCGCGGTTGCGTTTCAGCAGATCCGACGAATCGGCGATATGCTGCAGCTCCTCAAGTACGAATTCGGGAATGACAAGGGTTCCTTCAATGAATCCGGTTTTGCAAATATCGGCGATGCGGCCGTCAATGATCACGCTCGTGTCCAGAATTTTATGCTCCTCAAAAAGGGGATGGTCCCCGTTGCTATCCTTGGACCCTTGATTGGCCAGGAAAGCCAAAAATTCATCCTTCCTCGTGTAGCCGAGGCGGAAGCCCACAAAGCCCATAACGGCCGTGATGACAGCGGGTAGAACCGGGCTGTTCAAGCTAAGCTTCTCCATCGAAGGGAAGAGCAGGATGGAGATGGTCAGCGTGACGATTCCCCCGGCTGCTCCGGCCAGCAGGTCCGACACATGGACCCCGGTCAGACTCTCCTCTCCTCTGCGCCATCCTCTTGCCACCGCTTCGCCGAACAGGTTAACCCCCACCATGACTAGAAGCCCCATAAGTCCCGTTACCCAGAAGGTCAATCCTTTGATTTCCTCCCATCCTAAAAGAGCGGAAGCCAGGCTTTCGAGCCACCCGCCAAGGGGCAGGCTCCATTGATACCCGAGCAGAGCTCCCCCTGCAAATGCGGTTCCCTGTATCCATTTTTTCATTGCGATCACCTCTTATGGTTGTTGCAGGGGCTGCTGAACCGAAGCCGTAAGGAGAACAGATAAAGGGCCGTTTGACCTTTTGAACCCCTGCACTTTACCAGTATGAACCAAAGCGAAATGGCCTAAACGTAGTGCCGCCCGTCCCCGATTGAAATTGAATTATAGGGACCGTTCCGATATAATGAACACTAAGCAAATACCAAGGGTTGGGGTGAAGGGAATGAACTCGCTCAGTTTGAATCAATTCCAGGAACAAGTTTCCGAACTGCTGCTCCGTCACCGAAGCGTACTGGATGTCCTTTCCAAATTCCAGCAGTCCAATGCCGCTGTTCAGCGTTCCGTCACCAAGGCCATTACCGAATGCGGCTGTGTTCAGGTTCATGCCGGCAAGCAGCAGTATTCCAAGGAAATGACCATCGAAGATGCCAAGAAGCTTCTCGACACCCACATGAACGGACATCTGTGCGAGAACTGCCTGGAGATTGTTTCCGCTGAGATGGGCAAGAATTTGTTCTATATGGCCTCCCTGTGCAACCTGCTGGATATCGATATGGAAAACGTTGTCGACAACGAATCGAAGAAATGCTCCACCCTCGGCTACTTCAACTTATCCTGATCGGCTGCAGGGAACGGACCCAATTTTTCAAGAAATCAAAAAAGCCTTTGTTCTCTTCTTGGAAGAAAACAAAGGCTTTTCTTTTGGAACGTTAGCGTTTTCGTTTGAGTCCCTGAAAAGTTCCGTACAAAGCATAGAGGACGAGAGGCACGAAAATCATGCGTGATAAGTAATGAGGATAAAGGACGGATACCACAACAGCAGCCACGACGATGGCCAGGGCGATCGCATAAGCATATTTGGGAAGCGCTACTTTCTTGAAGCTCGGGTATTTGACCCGGCTGATCATGAGGTAAGAAAGCAGAAGCGAGCTGATGACCAGAACGTAAGCGTTGATTTCCTGATGAAACAGGGCCAGCGTGCAAAGGATTCCTCCCGCTGCCGGGATCGGAAGCCCAATAAAGTAACCCGGGATGCCTTCAATCACATTAAAGCGGGCCAAACGAAGTGCTCCGCATATAGGAAAAATGGCGGTGGTGATCCATGCCGTAGCCGGATTCAATTCCATAAAGGCGACGTTGTACATGATAAACGCGGGCGCAACCCCGAAGGAAACGACATCCGATAACGAATCAAGCTCTTTTCCGAACTCGCTTTGGACATTGAGCGCCCGGGCCACCCGGCCGTCAATGCCGTCCATCAGCATCGCCACAATGACCATAATGGACGCCAGGTTCGCGTTATCCAGCTTCGTAAAAACCGGAGTGTCACTGAAGACTAGGATGATTGCAATAATTCCCATAAATAGATTCAGCACCGTGAATATATTGGGAACCGACTTTCTTATCATGCCTCGACCACCTTTGATGTATTACTAGCACTAACCTTAAAATTGTATTCAATTTAGATATGTCTGTCAACAAAGAGTTGTTCTTGAATGCGCTTCAATCCCTCTTTAATCGTGCGTGCGCGCACCTCGCCGATCCCGTCAACCTCATCCAATTCGTCGATCGTCGCCATCATGATATGAGGCAGCCGTTCGAACTTTTCCACGAGGTTGGCGATAATAATGGAAGGCAGCCGGGGGATTTTGTTCAGCACACGGAAGCCGCGGGGGGACACGCCTTCCTCCAGCACATTGCTCGAAGCGGTATAACCGAGAAGACGGATCATATGGAGATGGTCGAGCAGCTCGTCGGAGCTCATCCGGGACATGCCGGCCTTGATCTCCTTCACTTTGTCGTCCGTCAGGTCGCGGCAGTAATCCTTGATCACCAGAATGGTCTCGTGTTCGGTGTTCACCACGAGTTCCTCCAGCTGCATGCTGACCAACCGGCCTTCGTTGCCCAGCTCGTTGATGTACTTCTTGATTTCCGCTTTGACGCGGAGCACCATCTCGAACCTTTGGAGAACGTTGGTCACGTCATGGAGGGTAACCAGCTCCTCGAACTCCAGAGCCCCCAGGTTGATCAGGGCCTGATCCAGTACCGATTTGTACTTCTCCAGCGTTTGAATCGCCTGATTGGCCTTGGTCAGGATCACGCCTATGTCTTTAAGAGAGTAACGCAGGTTCCCCTGGTACAAGGTAATGATGTTCCTTCTTTGGGAAATGGACACCACGAGCTTGCCCGTCTGCTTGGCTACCCTCTCCGCTGTACGGTGGCGGATCCCCGTTTCGATCGAGGAGATGGAGGAGTCCGGGATGAGCTGCGTGTTCGCATACAAAATCCGCTTAATATCCTCGCTTAAAATAATAGCCCCGTCCATCTTGGCGAGTTCATACAGAAAGTTCGGGGAGAAATCACAGTTGATGGAGAACCCGCCGTCCACAATTTCCATCACTTCGGGGCTGTATCCGACCACAATCAAGGCCCCGGTTTTGGCTCTCAGTACGTTCTCCAGCCCGTCGCGAAAGGAGGTTCCTGGAGCAACCAGCTGCAGCAGTCGGCTCATGATTTCCCTATTCGTGTCTTCTTCCTTAGCCATGCATGCGACCTCCTGAACGTATAATCATAAGTTTATTGCAGCGCTGCGGACAACGCTTCCGATACGGTATTGACGCCGATAATTTGAATTCCCTTTGGTGGAGTCCAGCCCTTCAAGCTTTTCTCCGGCATGATGACCCGCTTGAAGCCGAGCTTCTGGGCCTCCTTGACCCGCTGGTCGATCCGGGATACGCCGCGGACCTCGCCCGTCAGCCCGATTTCTCCAAAGATCACATCATACGGCTGGGTAGGATGATCGCGGAAGCTGGAGGCGATGCTGACCGCGGCCGCCAAGTCGACCGCCGGCTCATCCAGCTTAACCCCGCCGGCGACGTTCAGATAGGCGTCCTGGTTCTGCAGGAACAATCCGATTCGCTTCTCCAGCACGGCTATAATCAGAGAAAGCCGGTTATGGTCCACCCCTGTGGACATACGCCGAGGTGTTGGAAAATTGGTGGCCGAAATGAGCGCCTGGAGCTCCACCAGCACCGGACGCGTTCCTTCCATGCTGGCTACCACTGTAGAACCGGCCACGCCCATGGGACGCTCCGACAGGAACAGCTCCGACGGATTGCTGACTTCAACCAGCCCGGATTCCAGCATTTCAAAAATACCGATCTCGTTCGTCGAGCCGAAGCGATTCTTTACTGCCCGTAGGAGACGGTAAGAATGATGCCGCTCCCCTTCGAAATACAGCACGCAGTCCACCATATGCTCCAGCAGCCTCGGGCCGGCGATGGCCCCTTCCTTCGTCACGTGGCCGACCAGCACGGTGGCGATTCCTTTGATCTTAGCTATTCTCATAAAGTGCGAAGTGCATTCCCGCACCTGGGATACGCTGCCCGGCGCCGAAGCGACGGCCGGATGATAGACCGTCTGTATCGAATCCATTACGATAAAATCCGGATTAAGCTGATCGATGGCCTCGATGATGTGATCCAGGTTGGTTTCGCAGAGTACGAACAGGTTGGGCGACATCGCCCCCAGCCGGTCCGCCCTAAGCTTCGTCTGGCGGGCCGATTCTTCCCCCGATATATAGAGAACCTTCAAACCGTTTTCGGTGAGGGCGTGAGAGGTTTGAAGCAGAAGAGTCGATTTGCCGATGCCCGGGTCCCCCCCGACCAGAATCAACGAGCCCGGTACCAAGCCTCCGCCCAGCACCCGGTTCAATTCGCTGTTTTTGGTCAGAATCCGCGGATCCTGAGCGCTTTCTATATTTATGATGGATATCGCCTTTTCTTGCGTTTTCATGTGGGGCGCGTTCATGCCTTGTGTTTTGACAACGGTTTCCATTTCTTCCACGAACGAATTCCAGGATTCGCAGGCCGGGCACTTGCCGAGCCACTTCGCGGATTCGTATCCGCATTCCTGGCAGCTGAACTTGGTTTTTGCTTTTGCCATTCTCTATCTCCTAGTATCGCATCCGACGCGGGCTTGTTGCCTGCCGGCCGTTTGCGGTTGTATTTAAAAGTTTACCATTTTGCCGGTTCGGGTGAAAGCCCCGGCCCCCATAAAAAAACACTTTGCAAGTATCCCGCGGGATACCGCAAAGTGCTTCTTTGCTTATTGCCCTGAATTAGGCGTTGCGTACGACTTCCAGCTCTCCGTCCTTCAGATCGATCGTCAAGGAATCTCCTTTGGCGATGTTCCCTTTCAGCAGCTCTTCGGAAAGCCGGTCTTCGATATGCTTCTGAATGGCGCGGCGCAGCGGCCTTGCCCCGTAAGCCGGGTCGAAGCCTTCCTTGGCGAGGTAAGACATTGCCGCGTCGGTCAGTTCGAAGTCGACCTCCTGCTCCTTCAGACGCTTGCGCAGATCGCTCGCCATAAGCGATACGATACGGGCAATGTGCTCTTCCTCGAGGGAGTGGAACACGATGATCTCATCAATCCGGTTAAGGAATTCCGGACGGAAGCTCTTCTTGAGCTCGCCCATCACTTTATCCTTCATGTTGGTATAGTCGCGTCCCGCATCGTTTCCGGCCGTAAAGCCGAGAGACGAATTCTTCTTGATCATTTCGGCCCCTACGTTCGAGGTCATGATGATCAGCGTGTTGCGGAAGTCTACCGTGCGGCCTTTGGAATCGGTCAGGCGGCCGTCTTCGAGCACCTGCAGAAGAATGTTGAACACTTCCGGGTGAGCCTTCTCGATTTCATCGAGCAGGACAACGGAATACGGCTTGCGGCGGACCTTCTCGGTCAGCTGGCCGCCTTCCTCATAGCCAACATATCCCGGAGGCGCCCCGACCAGACGCGAGGTAGAATGCTTCTCCATGTATTCCGACATGTCTATGCGGATAACCGCATTCTCGTCACCGAAGAGGGACTCCGCCAGAGCGCGGGCGAGCTCGGTTTTACCGACACCCGTCGGGCCCAGGAAGATGAAGGAGCCCATCGGACGCTTGACATCCTTCAGACCGGCGCGGGCGCGGCGGATGGCACGGCTAACGGCACGTACCGCTTCGTCCTGGCCGATGACCCGCTCATGAAGGATAGATTCCATTTTGAGCAGACGTTCGGTTTCCTCTTCGGCAAGCTTCACAACCGGGATGCCGGTCCAGCTGGCCACCACTTGAGCAATATCCTCCGGCGTTACTTCCGAATCGGTGCGGCCTTGCTTTTCTTTCCACTCGTTCTTCGTCTGCTCCAGCTCTTCGCGCATTTTTTGCTCGGTATCGCGCAGGGCGGCCGCTTTCTCGAACTCCTGGCTTTGAACCGCGGCGTCCTTCTCCTTGCGCACGTTCTCCAGCTTCGTCTCCATCTCCTTCAAAGTTGGAGGAACGGTGTACGAATGCAGGCGAACCTTGGAGCCGGCTTCGTCGATCAGGTCGATCGCTTTATCCGGAAGGAAGCGGTCCGTAATGTAGCGGTCGGACAATTTTACGGCTGCTTCGATGGCATCGTCTGTAATTTTGACGCGGTGATGAGCTTCATAACGGTCACGAAGCCCGTGAAGAATCTGAATGGCCTCTTCCACCGTCGGCTGGTCGACCGTAATCGGCTGGAAGCGGCGCTCCAGAGCGGCGTCCTTCTCAATGTACTTGCGGTATTCGTCCAAGGTTGTTGCCCCGATGCACTGCAGCTCGCCGCGGGCCAGTGCCGGCTTCAGAATGTTGGAGGCGTCAATGGCGCCTTCCGCTCCGCCTGCACCGATCAGCGTGTGAAGCTCGTCAATGAAGAGAATGATGTTCCCCGCTTGGCGGATCTCATCCATGATCTTCTTCAAACGGTCTTCGAATTCACCGCGGTACTTCGTTCCGGCTACAACGGAGCCCATGTCGAGGGTCATAACCCTCTTATCCCGCAAAGTTTCCGGAATTTCATTGTTGATGATCTTCTGGGCCAGGCCTTCGGCAATGGCCGTTTTCCCGACCCCAGGCTCCCCTATGAGAACCGGATTGTTCTTGGTCCGGCGGCTCAGTACTTGAATAACGCGCTCGATTTCTTTGCTGCGGCCGATGACCGGATCGAGATTGCCTTCCTTCGCGAAGGCCGTCAAGTCACGGGCCAAACCGTCCAGAGTAGGCGTGTTAACGTTCGCCGGGCTGCCATGATTGGAGGACACCGTCTCGCTGCTGCCCAGCAGCTGAAGCACCTGTTGACGGGCCTTGTTCAGGGAGATGCCCAGGTTGTTGAGAACACGGGCCGCTACCCCTTCACCTTCGCGAATCAGGCCAAGCAGGATGTGCTCGGTTCCTACGTACGTATGCCCCAACTTCCGGGCTTCATCCATGGACAGCTCGATTACTTTCTTTGCACGCGGGGTATAAGCGATGTTGGTAGGCTGCTCCTGCCCCCGGCCGATGAGAGATTCCACTTCATCCTGGATCTTCTCCAGGCCGAGTCCAAGCGCGATCAGCGCCTTGGCGGCAATGCCTTCCCCTTCGCGGATAAGTCCAAGTAAAATATGCTCTGTGCCGATATTGTTATGGCCCAAACGTACTGCCTCTTCCTGCGCCAGGGCAAGGACCTTTTGCGCGCGTTCCGTAAATCTGCCAAACATCATCAAAAGCACCTCCACTAATGTATGATAAACTTATTATTGATGGGCGAAACGCTCACGGATCATATCCGCTCGGCGAAGATCTCGCTCCTCCGCCGACAGCATTTTCCCGGCATACTGCTGCAAAAATCCCGGCTGCGTCATCACGAGCAGCTCGTTCAAGGTCTGGGCCGAAAGGTTCGGAATCATGCCCAGATCGATTCCCAGACGGACATCGGATAAGCGCTGTGCCGCTTCTTTGGAGTCCAGAATGACGGCGTAGGACAGGATGCCGTAGGATCGTTTGACCCGGTCGGTCAGCCTCGCCCTCGATTCGGCCACCAGCTTGGCACGGGCGGCACGCTCATGCTCGATGATCTGCCGCACCACGCTGTAAAGATTATCGATGATCTCCTCTTCCGACTGGCCGAGGGTAATCTGGTTGGAAATCTGAAACAGGTTACCTGTTGCCTCGCTGCCTTCTCCGTATAGCCCCCGAACGGCAAGACCGACTTGGGTGATGGCCGACAGAATCCGGTTGATCTGCTGGGTGATGACCAGCGCCGGCAGGTGAATCATGACGGAGGCGCGGATCCCGGTTCCCACATTCGTGGGACAGCTCGTCAGGTACCCTCTCTTCTCATCAAAGGCATAATCCAAGTCCTGCTCGAAAATATCGTCAATCTGGTTCGCCAGATCCCAAGCCTCTTTGATTTGAAGGCCGGAATACAGGCATTGAATCCGGATATGGTCTTCTTCATTAATCATGATGCTGACGGATTCGTTATCGCTAAGAATAACCGCTCCGTTCCGGGATTCATTGGCCAAATTCGGACTAATCAAATGCTTCTCCACCAGCACCCGTTTCTCCAGTTCATTCAAATCAGACAACGGAGCGAAGGAGAAATGGCTAATGGAATTAAAATCGTCGTTCGCCAAAACAGCCGAGGCCTTTTCCAAGACTTCTTCAGACTGCTGGTTCGTGGCCAACATCGGAAACGGATGGGAACGCAAGTTACGGGCTATGCGGATCCGGCTGCTGATCACAATATCCGAGTCCGGTCCGTCTTGTCTCATCCAATCGCTTAGAGCTTCTTTTACAAAACGGTCTAAGGTCATTTAGGCCTCCCTCCCTCCATCTTACATCTCGGAAACCTTTTTTTCCAATTCGCGGATCTGATCTCTCACCTTGGCGGCCCGTTCGAATTCTTCCTTCTCGATGTAATCCGCCATGTCTTTTCGTAAATTCTCTATATCACGACGGAATTGGATTCTTCCTCCGGCCCGCTTGGGAACCTTCCCTGTGTGGGAGGTGCTTCCGTGAACCCTTTTGAAAAGAGGATCCATCCGATCGGCAAAATAATTGTAGCAGGAGCTGCAGCCGAACCGTCCCAGCTTGCTGAATTGGGAGTAGGTTAATCCGCACTCCTCGCACCGCAGGCTGGGGGAAGGAGGTTTGGCTCCCGTATTAACCGGATTAGCCGGATCAAAATGTAGCAGACCCGAGAGCAGGTTATGAATGGAGAACCCGTTCGGTGTCCCCGGAATCAGCTCTCCCTTCTCCCGCGCGCAGGCTTCGCATATATGAAATTCCGTCTTCTCGCCATTGACTATCTTCGTGAAGTGAAGCGTAGCCGGCCTTTTGCCGCATTCCTGACAGTTCATGGGAGGCCTCCTTCATTTACCCAATAGGGAAATTAGCATGGCTTTCAGCAGGCGGGCTCTAACCTCGTCCCTCTGAGGGAGCTTAAAGAGCAAGACATCCCGGGAGACCGCCGCCTTGATCAATTTCGCTTCCCGGTCGGTAATCAAGCCACCTTCCAGGAGTTGATACACGAGTCCTTCGGATGCCGTCTGATCGATCTGCGCCGTTATGGTCCGAAAAATATGGTCCAATATCGCACCTTGGGACGAAAGCTCCACCTTCTGAATCCTTATATATCCTCCGCCGCCCCTTTTGCTTTCGACGATGTAGCCCTTCTCCAGGGTAAAGCGGGTACTGATTACATAATTGATCTGCGAAGGGACGCATTGAAATTGATCGGCCAGCTCGTTGCGCTGGATCTCGATAATTCCATTCGGACTTTGCATCAGAATATTTTTTAGATACTGTTCGATGATTTCCGAAGCATTCCGCATCCATTCTCCTCCACATCTTTTGAAAATTTAGCGGTCCTAACAGCTTATAAAAGTCGACTGACTTTGACTTTCTTTGACCTTAACTATATTATAGCACATTTTTTTATTTTGCCAAGAGGGTCTGCTTTCTCCGTGCCTGTTCTTATTGTGGGAAGGCACGTAAGGATTTATACCCGAATTCCCCCGCGTTGAATAAGAAAAAACCCTCACTATTACTTTTCTAAAAAAGCCCCTCTGGTTTTCACTAGAGTGGCTTTAATTCGCTTGGCCATCCACTCCTCCAAGACAGGCTTCGCCGTGATCTAAGCACCATCTTCGCTGGAACAGCAAAAAGCCCCTCTGGCTTTAACCAGAGAGGCTTCATTTCGCTTGGCAACGTCCTACTCTCCCAAGATCCTGCGATCTAAGTACCATTGGCGCTGGAGGGCTTAACGGTCGTGTTCGAGATGGGAACGCGTGGTTCCCCTCCGCCATCATCACCAAACGTCAGAGTTTGCACCCTGAAAACTGGATTCGAAGCTTACGTTTGTTCATCCTTTATGCTCCCCTAGTGGGGTCATGAATAAGCCCTCGACCGATTAGTATTCGTCCGCTGCATGCTTTACAGCACTTCCACGCCGAACCTATCTACCTCGTCGTCTACAAGGGGTCTTACTAATTGGGAAATCTCATCTTGAGGGGGGCTTCACGCTTAGATGCTTTCAGCGCTTATCCCGTCCGTACTTGGCTACCCAGCGGTGCTCCTGGCGGAACAACTGGTACACCAGCGGTACGTCCATCCCGGTCCTCTCGTACTAAGGACAGCTCCTCTCAAATTTCCTGCGCCCGCGACAGATAGGGACCGAACTGTCTCACGACGTTCTGAACCCAGCTCGCGTACCGCTTTAATGGGCGAACAGCCCAACCCTTGGGACCTACTTCAGCCCCAGGATGCGATGAGCCGACATCGAGGTGCCAAACCTCCCCGTCGATGTGGACTCTTGGGGGAGATAAGCCTGTTATCCCCAGGGTAGCTTTTATCCGTTGAGCGATGGCCCTTCCATTCGGTACCACCGGATCACTAAGCCCGACTTTCGTCCCTGCTCGACCTGTACGTCTTGCAGTCAAGCTCCCTTCTGCCTTTGCACTCTGCGAATGATTTCCAACCATTCTGAGGGAACCTTGGGGCGCCTCCGTTACGCTTTAGGAGGCGACCGCCCCAGTCAAACTGCCCGCCTGACACGGTCCCTCTCCCGGATTCACGGGAGGAGGTTAGAACCTAGATACGATCAGGGTGGTATCCCAACGTCGCCTCCTCACAAGCTGGCGCTCATGATTCTTAGGCTCCCACCTATCCTGTACAGATCGTACCCAAGTCCAATATCAAGCTGCAGTAAAGCTCCATGGGGTCTTTCCGTCTTGTCGCGGGTAACCTGCATCTTCACAGGTATTAAAATTTCACCGGATCTCTCGTTGAGACAGCGCCCAAGTCGTTACGCCATTCGTGCGGGTCAGAATTTACCTGACAAGGAATTTCGCTACCTTAGGACCGTTATAGTTACGGCCGCCGTTTACTGGGGCTTCGGTTCACAGCTTCGCTTGCGCTAACCGCTCCCCTTAACCTTCCAGCACCGGGCAGGCGTCAGCCCGTATACTTCGCCTTGCGGCTTCGCACAGACCTGTGTTTTTGCTAAACAGTCGCTTGGGCCTTTTCACTGCGGCCCCCTCGGGCTATTCACCCTACCGAGGCACCCCTTCTCCCGAAGTTACGGGGTCATTTTGCCGAGTTCCTTAACGAGAGTTCTTCCGCGCGCCTTAGAATTCTCTTCTTACCTACCTGTGTCGGTTTGCGGTACGGGCACCTTCACCTGGCTAGAGGCTTTTCTTGGCAGCATGAGTACAAGACCTTCGGTACTGTAATTTTCCCTCCCCGTCACAGCTCAGCCTTACAGTGTGCGGATTTGCCTACACACCAGCCTTGCTGCTTGGACAGACTCTTCCATCCGTCTGCGTCTCTTCCCTTCTGCGTCACCC
>NZ_CP130318.1:177500-240000 GCF_032268605.1 Paenibacillus aurantius | reverse complement strand
TAACGGCGCATGGACTGAATAATCCGGGAACGCAAAATAAACGTTTCCTTCACTTCTTCGTTCGTGATGAGATCGACGTACCGTTGACGGTAGCGCATCTCGACGTCCTTCAAGCCGTGGAACTTATCCGGAAGAGGGTACAGGGATTTGGACAGCACGAGAACTTCCTTGGCTTTAACGGAGGTTTCTCCCGTTTGGGTTTTGAACACGGTTCCCCGGACACCGATAATATCTCCAATATCCAGAATCTCAAAAGCCTGGTACTGCTTCTCCTCCACCGTATCTTTGCGGACGTAAATCTGGATTTTGCCGGTGACGTCCTGAATATGAACAAAAGAAGCCTTGCCCATGCCTCTCTTCTGCATAATCCGGCCGGCCAGACTGACTTCAACCGCCAGCCCTTCCAGTTCTTCTTTTGTCTGGTCCCCGTGGGCCTCGAGAATCTGCTTCGCCGTGTGCGTTCGCTCAAACTTCTGGCCAAACGGGTCGATTCCCAAGCCGCGAAGCTCGTCCAGCTTCTCTCTGCGCACCACCAATAGTTCGTTCAGTTCCAATTCTTGACTCATGACCTAATCTCCTTCACAAGGATAAACGGCTTCGCCTCCCTGCGGGAGCCAGGCGTTTAACCCTCCATTAGTAATGTCCGTTATTACAAAAAGCTCCCCTAAGGAAGCTTTTCCGCAGCGGATTAAATTCACTTAAGAGCCGATCGTTACTTTTTGATATCGATGATTTGGTATTGGATGATACCCGCGGGTACGTTGACTTCAACGGTCGAGCCTTTTTTCTTGCCCAGGATGGCCTTGCCAACGGGGCTTTCGTTTGAAATTTTGTTCTGAAAAGGGTCCGATTCCGCTGTTCCCACGATGGAATACTCCACCGTATCTCCGTATTCCAAATCCTTCAGGGTTACGATAGAGCCGACACTAACCGTATTGATATCGACTTCTTCGTTGTTAATAATCCGGGCGTTGCGAAGCATCTTCTCCAAAGTAATGATCCGGCCTTCAATGAAAGCCTGTTCATTCTTGGCGTCTTCATACTCGGAATTCTCACTGATGTCGCCATATCCGATGGCTACTTTGATTCTTTCGGCGACTTCGCGGCGTTTGACGGATTTAAGTGTCTCCAGCTCTTCTTCGAGCTTCTTCAGGCCTTCCTGCGTGAGAAGTACTTCTTTTTCACTCATCCCTTACAGATCTCCCGTCATGTGAAAGATTTTCCATACCTCAGTGTTCTCCCGTTCCGTTACCGAAGCGGTTGAACGAGTTAGACGTCCGTATGAATCTCACCGTATTTGATGCCGTTAACCGGGCGATAGCCCTTAACGGTAGCTTAAAAATAGTATATTACCGGGTACCGGCAAGATGACTGCAAGCGTCAACCTGTCCGGTTTATTGACTGATTATATTGCAAGGGGTTCTAAATGTCAATGTCAGGCAGAACCCCCAAAAACGAAGCCGTCTTAATGAACGGAGGCCGTTTCTTCGCCGCTCGGAGCGGTCGGCTGGTCCTCCAAACGAGCGACAAATTCCTCCAGCGCGTTCACCATATCGTCGCGCCGCGTCATCTCCATAATGGAATCCTTTACACTCGCCGACCCGCGCAGACCTTTCAAATACCAGGCCATGTGCTTGCGCATTTCTTTCACCGCCACATGCTCCCCTTTCAGGTTGATCAGGCGGTCCATATGGAGAATCGCGATGCGGATTTTCTCGGATGCTGTCGGTTCCGGGGCCAGCTCTCCGTTGTTCAAGTATTGAACGGTCCGGTACAGCATCCACGGATTCCCGAGTGCGGCACGGCCGATCATGACTCCGTCCGCTCCCGTCAGATCAAGCAGCCGCTTGGCATCCTCCGGGGTATGAACGTCTCCGTTGCCGATGACCGGAATTGAAACGTTCTCCTTCACTTCCCGGATGATGTCCCAATTGGCGGTGCCGGTATACATCTGGACACGGGTACGGCCATGAACCGAAACGGCGGACCCTCCCCCGTTCTCCACAGCCTTCGCATTCTGTACCGCGTAAATGTGCTCGTCATCCCAGCCCATCCGCATTTTGACAGTAACCGGCTTGGAGACGGCTTTCACCACGGTGGAGATCATCTTCTCGATCTTAGAAGGGTCAAGCAGCCAGCGGGCACCGGCTTCGCTTTTGGTAATTTTGGGAACCGGGCAGCCCATGTTGATGTCGATAATGTCGGCATTGGTCTGGGTATCCACGACCTTGGCCGCTTCCACCAGCGTCTCGGTGTCCCCTCCGAATATCTGAAGGCTGAGCGGCTTCTCCCTCTCATCGACATACAGCATCTCCAATGTACGGGAGTTGCCGTGGACGATGGCCTTGTCGCTCACCATTTCGGCACAGACGAGTCCGGTGCCGAATTCTTTGGCAATGAGCCGGAAGGCCGGGTTGCATACCCCCGCCATCGGGGCGAGCACCACTCTATTGTTAGCGACGACGTCACGTATTTTCAGCATGTTGATTATCTCCTTTCGGGTGCGGAGGTCATTTCTTCTTCCTCCACACCAAGAGCCTCGGCAATCCGCCGGATTAGGCGGGGGTCCGCCTTGCGCGTTCCCCGTTCGATGGCTCCTATGATAGCTATAGATACGCCGATTTCCTCGGCCAGTTCAGTCTGGGTATAGCCCTTCAGCTTCCGGAAAGCCCGGATTCGTTGGGCGAGCTGGTAGTGGTCCATTTCCGTACGCCTTCCTTTCCTTGGAGCGAAAGCCCATGCTGTGCGAGTGAAGGGATACCGGGGATGGCATCGTCCGGTGCGATCTCCTGAAGGGGAATGAGAACGAAGGCCCGTTCCTTCACGCCCGGATGAGGAAGAATCAGCTCCGGAGAGGTCCAGATCTGCCGGTTGTACGACAACAGGTCCAAGTCCAGTGTACGCGGTCCCCACCGGACTTCCCGTTTGCGTCCGAGCTTCAGCTCGATCTCCAGCATCCGGTGGAGCAGCTCCAGGGCAGAAAGCCCGGTCTGAACCTCCACCGCCATATTGAGAAAAGGATCCTGGTCCGTAAACCCGAATGGGTCCGTTTCGTAAACGGAAGACTTGCGGGTAATCCGAACGTCCGGCGTGCGGTTCAGCAGACGGATTCCTTCCTGAAGGTATTGTTCCCGGTTTCCCATGTTCGAGCCGAGTCCGATGTAAGCGGTGAAGGTTCGTTTGCGGTGGATCTCCACCGTTACCCCTTCGAAGAAAATCTTGAACGGAGGGTGAGGCTTGATGACCCGGACGGTAATCTCCTCGATCCGGGGGAATTTCGTCAGAAGAGTATCCGCAATGCGTGCCGCCAGCGCTTCAAGCAGCTTGAAGGTCTCCTTCTCCACGATCTCCTCTATGGCATAATAAACCTCGGCATAGTTAATGGTATGCTCCAGATCATCGCTTTCTCCGGCTTCGGCCAGAGACATGAACAAGTCGGCGTCGATATAAAACCGCTGGCCCAGCTTGTTCTCCTCGGCAAACACCCCATGGTAGCCGAAGAACTCCATGCGGGTTAGCGTTATTTTATCCATTAAGGCCTCACCTCGCAAGTGGAATGGGAGCGGACGATGGCATCGGCCATGACGGCCGCCTTCTTATTGGGCCGCACATCGTGAACCCGGACGATCTCACAGCCCTGGGCAATACCAAGCACGACGGTGGCGATGGTCCCCTCGACCACCTCGTCCGCAGGTAGATCAAGCGTTCGCTGGATGGATCTTTTGCGGGAGGTGGCGAGAAGGACGGGGTAGCCCAGGTCGCGGACCGTATGGAGGCTATTCATAAGATACAGGTTCTGCTCGTAGCTTTTGGCAAACCCTATCCCCGGATCCAGAATAATCCGTTCTTCCTTCACCCCGGCCTCCCGGGCGAGCCGGATGCTTTCTTTCAGGTCGGCCGCCACATCCTCCAAAAAATTGGAGTAGGTGGTATCCGTGCGGTTATGCATCAGAATGACGGGACAATCGTATTCAGCGGCGGTTCGGGCCATGGCCGGGTCCCTCTTGAACCCCCATACATCGTTGATAATATGGGCACCGGCTTCAAGAGCTTTACGCGCTACCTCCGCTTTGTACGTATCGATCGAGATTGGGACGGAGAGGGAAGCTTCCTTAAGAGCCTCGAGCACCGGAATGACGCGGTTCAGTTCTTCCTCTGCACTGACTGGCTCCGCCCCCGGCCTAGTGGACTCTCCACCAATGTCCAGAATGTCCGCACCCTCATTTACCATAAGCTTGGCCTGACGGACGGCATCCTCTACCGCCGTATACCGTCCTCCATCGGAGAACGAATCCGGGGTTATATTTAAAATACCCATAATCTGGGTTCTGGCCCCCAGCTCGAGGGTTAAAGAACCGCAAGGGATTCGGCGTACCGATGTATTCATGCTCTGCCTCCTTCCGTAAGACGGCGGTATTCCCGCATCAGCTGCCGGGTAACGGGACCAGCTGCTCCCTTCCCTACAATCCAGTCCTGCCCATCCGTATCATAAAGACGGGTGACCGGCACGATTTCCTGAATGGAATTGGTAAGAAAAATTTCATCCGCGCGAAGAATGTCGTTCCACGTGTAACAATCTTCGACAACTTTTCTATCGGTTAAACGTGCCAGCTCCATCACCAAAGCCCGGGTTATCCCGGGTAATAGTCCGGTCGACAATGGCGGCGTCGCAAGGATATCCCCGAAAATAAAAAAAACGTTGCTGACGATGCCTTCCGCCGCAAAGCCTTCTGCCGTGAAGAATAGGCCCTCCGCTCCAACCGACCACGGATACTGAACCATTTCCCTTTTGGCCATAATGTTATTCATGTAATGCAGGGATTTATGGCGAATCTCCCCTTCGGGCGAATTCCGCCTTAACTGCAGCTTCTGCAGAGCTTTGCCCGTTTCTTCTATTTCTTTAGAGACAGGGGGCAGCTCTTTGATATAGCCGATTTCCGTGGGATTCCGGTACGGACCGGAGGGAAGGCCCAGCAGGTCTTCTCCCGCCGTAATCGTGAGCCGGAAATAGGCATCCCAGAGGCCGTTGGCCTCCAGCAGCCGGTTGATAAGGGAGCCGATCCGTTCCGCCGAAGGGACGTATTCGATGCCTAGCTCCCTGCAGCCCTCCGCGAGCCGGGTAAGATGACGCTCCAGCAGGAAAGGCCGCCCCGCATAGGTACGGAAGGTCTCAAACAACCCCATCCCGTACAAAAACCCATGATCATAGGCGGATACGAGAGCCTTCTCCTGAGGGACCAGTTCGCCGTTAAGGGAAATAATCATGCTACACTCCAGCAGCCCGGCGTCCGAGGAAATTCCGCAAAATCTGCATACCGTTGTCGGTGATGATCGATTCCGGATGGAACTGGACGCCTTCGATGGCATATTCCTTGTGCCTCAAGCCCATGATTTCTCCTTCTTCCGTCCACGCGCTGATCTCCAGACAATCCGGAAGGGTTTCGCGCTTCACGATCAAGGAGTGGTAACGGGTAGCGGTGAACGGATTGTCCAGGCCGCTGAAAATGGTCCGCCCGTCATGGTGGATCGGGGACGTTTTGCCGTGCATGAGCTTCTCAGCCCGGATGACGTCTCCCCCAAAGGCTTGTCCAATGGACTGATGGCCGAGGCAAACACCGAAAATAGGAATTTCGCCTTTGAACCGGTCGATCAAGCTAAGGCTGATCCCGGCTTCGTTCGGGGTACACGGCCCCGGAGAAATGAGAATATGATCGGGCTTGAGGGCGGCAATGCCCTCCAGGTCGATCTCGTTATTGCGCCGGACCACGATCTCTTCCCCGATTTCACCGAGGTACTGCACGAGATTATAGGTAAAAGAATCAAAATTATCGATAACCAGAATCATCCGGATCCGCTCCTTATCCTTGACTTCCTGCAGGAAGGGCCGCCAGAAAGCTTTCGCTGCATTGGATGGCTTTCCACAGCGCCTTCGCCTTGCTCAGGGATTCGTCGTATTCTTTATGGGGAATGGAATCGATGACGATGCCCGCTCCTGCCTGGACATAGCCGATCCCGTCTTTGGCCACAAGGGTACGTATAACTATATTTAATTCCATATTGCCGTTATAGTCAATCCAGCCGATAGAGCCGGTATAAGGGCCGCGCCGGACCGGCTCCAGCTCCTCGATGATCTCCATCGTCCGTACTTTGGGGGCCCCGGTTATGGTCCCGCCCGGAAAGGCCGCGGCGATCACATCAAAGGCATCCCGCCCGTCGGAGATCTCCCCGCGCACCTCCGAAACAATGTGCATCACATGAGAGTAATATTCGATCGCCATCAGCTCGCTCACTTTAACCGAACCGTACTTGGAGATCTTGCCGATGTCGTTTCGTTCGAGATCCACAAGCATGATGTGCTCGGCCCGTTCCTTCTCATGGTGAATGAGCTCGTCCGCCAAGCTGCGGTCTTCCTCCGAGGTCCTGCCGCGCGGCCGGGTTCCGGCAATGGGACGGGCCCGGACGACGGAACCCTCGAGCTGGACGAGAAGCTCCGGCGATCCGCTCACGAGGTCAAAGCCGCGTAGGCGGAGCATGCCCATGTAGGGAGAGGGATTCAGGAGGCGCAGCCATTCGTAAATCTCCTCAGCCGGAGCCTCGAGTGCTTTGCTCTGACGGACGGAGAGGTTAACCTGAAACACATCCCCGTCGCTGATATAGCGCTGGATCCGACGGACTGCCTCCATAAACTCCTCCCGACCGAAAGCCCGCTCGACCGACTCCGGGGATTCCCCGTTCCAGGCGTTCCGGGTGTGTCCCTCCGTACGCAGGAACTCCCGCCGCCGGACGGCCCGCTCCTCTCCGGCTTCCGCCGCGGGACCGCTCATCTGCTCGTCCCAGAAGGCTTTCATCTGCGCGGCCCGCTCCGCTGCTTCCCCATACAGCTCCTCCAGCAGCTTCTGTTCCCCGTCCGGTCCGCCAATCTCCACCGGCATATGGACCGCGCAATAGAGCCGGTGCTCCTCCTGGTCGATGATCCACAGCTCCTCAAAACGAAGCATCACATAATCGGGGAGCCCCAAATCGTCCGCCGCCAGAACCGGCAGCTTCTCCAGGGACCGGGCGACGTCGTACCCGATCATGCCTACGCAGCCCCCTATGAATTTGGGAAGCCCCGGAAGCGCGGGGGAGCGGTAAGGCTCCATCCACTGCTTGATGAGCTCCAGCGGTCGGCCGGTCACCTTATAGCGAGGGTCGGAGGGTCCGTTCACCACCGCGCTCTCTCCTTTTCCCTCCATAACGGAGACGGGGTTACGGCCGAAGAAAGTGTACCGGCCGGCTTTGCCGCTCTCCAGGACGAAGGCTTCCGTACCGTCCCCTTCCCATAACGCTTTCCAATCGGCGGGCCGCGTCTCGGTTTCCTTAATCGGATGGGTCTCTACATAGGGCAGCATTGTATAGCTTCCGCACCACTGCCTCCACTTCTCCAGCGATAATAACGTCAAGGCCGTTCCTCCTCTAGGCGATTAGGACTAGTATACCTAAAATCAGCCGAAAACGGGGAGAAAGTTAAGAAGTCCGGCAGATAAAAAAGAAAACCCCTCAAGCTGAGGGGCCTTCGGAACAACCATTAGTCTTCAAACTGATAAAGAGGCGTACTCAGGTAACGCTCCCCGTTACTAGGCAGAATGGCGACGACACGCTTGCCTTTGCCCAGCTGCTTGGCTACCTTCAAGGCGGCGAAAATGGCTGCGCCGGACGAGATGCCGCCGAGAATGCCTTCTTCTTTGGCTACACGGCGTGCCGTTTCGAAGGCTTCTTCGTTCTCCACGGGAATGATTTCATCGTAAATGTTCGTGTTCAAAATATCCGGAACGAACCCGGCTCCGATGCCCTGGATTTTGTGGGGGCCCGGCTTTCCTCCGGCTAGGACGGGGGACGCGGAAGGCTCCACGGCATAAATTCGGATGCCCGGGAAGTTTTCTTTCAGCACTTCACCCGCTCCGCTGATCGTACCGCCGGTCCCGATCCCTGCGATGAACGCGTCCAGCTTGCCGTCATGGCCTTTGATGGCTTCCACAATTTCCGGGCCGGTCGTTTCGCGGTGGATTTTGACGTTGGCGGTATTCTTGAACTGCTGAGGCATGAAGTAATCCGGATTCTCCTGAAGAAGCTCCTCAGCCCGGCGGATGGCTCCTTTCATTCCTTCGGCTCCCGGCGTCAGCACCAGATCCGCACCGTAAGCACGCAGCAGGTTGCGGCGTTCCATACTCATCGTCTCCGGCATAACGAGAATGGCTTTGTAGCCCTTCGCCGCTGCCACCATGGCAAGACCGATGCCGGTATTTCCGCTGGTAGGCTCGATAATGGTTGCACCCGGCTTAAGCTTGCCTTCCTGCTCGGCCACTTCTACCATGCTGATGGCGATCCGGTCCTTAACGCTGGAGCCCGGGTTCTGGTATTCCAGCTTCACATAAATTTCGGCGCTGTCTTCCGGAACCACACGGTTGAGCCGTACCAAAGGGGTAGATCCGATCAATTCTGTTACGTTCTGTACCAATCTTGCCATGGTAATGTAACCTCCCCGATTTATTTCCGACAAAAATAGTCGGTATTAACTACTTTCATAGTATCAACCCGCCTAAATGTTGTCAACCTTATTTTGATGAGGAGGGGTGGGAAGCGAGCGTCGAGTCCAAAATAATAGCGTTGTACTTGTCGCGCAAGCTTTTGACTATGTCCTTGAGAGGGGGAGCCTGCTGCAGGGCCAGCTGTTTACGCACCGATTCCGCAATCTGTGCCGGGGTTCCCTTGGACTGCTCCTTCCGATCCTTGAGCCGGATGACCGCATAGCCTCTATCAACCTTAATCGGACGGCTGATGTCCCCCACCTTCATCATTTCCACCGCTTTCATGATAGGAGCCGGAATAAAGGGATCGTTGTCCTCCACCCAGCCCAAGTCGCCGCCTTCGTTTGCCGTATTCGTATCGAGCGACCGCTGCCGGGCAAGCTGGCCGAAGTCTTCCTTCTGCGCGAGTTCATAGGTTTTGTTGGCCTGCTCCAAGGTATCGCTAATGATTTGCTGGATGCGGAACTGGATGATATTCTTGAATTCCTCCGCATGCGACTTTATGTAAGCTTGAACTTCCCCTTCCGTAATGACGATCGAGGCGGTCGCTATTTTCTCCAGAAGCAGCTTGTAGTGAACATCTTCTCTCAGCTCTTCCTTCGTCAGCCCTACCTGATCCTTCATGGATTGATAGAACTGCTCCTCGCTGTCATAGCCCTGCTGCATCTTGGTCAGCTCTTGGTCGATCTCCTCATCTCCGGCGTGAATCCCTTTCTGCTCCGCTTCCAGCCGAACGGCTTCGCGGTCCAGAATCTGATCCAGCATTTCCGTACCGTATTTTTTGTACAGGGCGTCCGTTAAGCGGTCGGAACTTATCTGCACCCCGCCGATGGAAGCCACCGCTTTCTCTTCCGCCACCGGCGATGCCGGTCGTGGGTTTGCTTTATCGAACATGGCCATCCTGGTTAGAACGAGAATGGCCGCCGCCAGCACCAGTATTATTCCCCACAACAGCTTAACGTTTCTCATCCCCGTCTCCTCTTGCCGAACTTGCTTTTATTGAATCTCGATCCGGTCTCGGATCTCCTCGATTTCTTTCTCTGTGAACGTATAGACTTCATTGCAGAAATGGCAGGTAACCTCGGCCTTCTTGTCTTCTTCGAGAATGGCCGTCAGCTCCTCGCGTCCAAGGCTCATCAGGGTTTGTTCCACCCGTTCGCGGGAGCATTTGCACCGGAAAACAATGTCCAGGCTGTCCTTCACGTCAACGTCCTCTGTAATAGACGTAAGAATCTGCTCCAAGGTTGCACCTTGCTCCAAAAGCGTCGTGATGGGAGGCAGCGCACTCAGCTTCTTCTCCATTTCCTCGATTTCCTCTTCGGAAAGCCCCGGCAGCAGCTGAAGAATAAAGCCGCCGGCCGCTTTTACGGTATAATCCGTATTCACGAGCACCCCAAGAGCTACCGCTGAAGGCGTCTGTTCCGACTTGGCAAAATAATAAGTGAAATCTTCCCCCAACTCCCCGGAAACAATCGGGGTTCCCCCCCGGTAAGGCTCCTTTAGGCCGAGGTCTTTCGTTACATAGAGGAACCCATCCCGTCCTACCGCGCCGGCTACGTCCAATTTGCCGATCGGGTTCAGGGGAAGGTCCACGGAAGGATTGGTGACATAACCCCGAACCTCGCCGTGGGCGTTGGCATCCACCACGATCTGGCCGATCGGTCCGTCTCCCTTTACCTGAATGGTGAGCTTCTCCTCGCCTTTCAGCATGGCCCCCATCATCGCCCCTGCTGTCAGGGTTCTCCCGAGCGCGGCGGTAGCGGTCGGCATGGTCCCATGTCTGCGGCTCAGCTCGTTGACCAGCTCTGTCGTTTGTACCGCGAAGGCACGCACCTTGCCGCCCAGGGCGGTGGCTCGGATTAGGTGATCTTTCATGGGCCTCTGCCTCCTTTTCCAATTCTGTATTCTTCTTTTATACGTTCCGCTCGTAAATAATCCTTAGTCCTTCCAAGGTCAGAAGGGGATTGACGGTTTCAATCGACCGCGATTCGGAAGAAATCAGTTCGGCCAACCCTCCGGTGGCGATCACCTTGGGCGATGTGCCGAATTCTTCGCGGATTCTCTCGACAATGCCGTCCACCTGCCCCGCAAAGCCAAAAATGATACCGGCCTGCATGGAGCTGACGGTATTGCGTCCAACCGTGCTCTTAGGCTTGACCAGCTCAATTCTCGGCAGCTTGGCCGCCCACTGGTACAGGGCCTCCGTGGAAATGCCGATACCCGGAGCAATGTTGCCCCCGATGTATTGGCCCTGCTCGTCAATATAATCGAAGGTCGTCGCCGTACCGAAATCCACAATAATAAGCGGAGGACCGTAGATTTCGATTCCCGCCACCGCATTGACGATGCGGTCGGCTCCTACTTCCCTCGGATTCTCATACCGGATATTGAGGCCGGTTTTGATCCCGGGCCCTACGATCATAGGTGTTTTCTTTATATATTTTACACACAGGTTCTCCAATACAAACATTAAAGGAGGAACCACCGAGGAAATGATCACTCCCTCTATATCCTCCACTTTGATTCCCGCATGATGAAAAAGATTGTGAACCATGATTCCATACTCATCTACCGTTGCGGAACGGTTGGTGCTCAATCTCCAGTGATGCAGAAGGGATTCTTTCTTATAAATGCCCAGGACAATGTTGGTATTGCCCACGTCCACGACTAAAATCACAGGTACTGCTCCTTCCTTCCGTTAAGGTCCAGGCTGATATCCAAGGCATTCACCGAATAGGTCAGCCGACCGACGGAAATGACATCGACACCGGTTAAGGCGATTTCTTTTATCGTTTCCAACCGGACGGTTCCGGATGCCTCGATGACCACATGAGGGCTGTGGTTTCGGATCCCTTTCACGGCTTTCGCCATATCGGCGGTCTTCATGTTGTCCAGCATAAGAATGTCCGCGCCCGCTTCTAGTGCCTCATCCAGCTGCTCGAACGTCTCCACTTCCACTTCGATCTTCATCGTATGGGGAATGTGGGTACGAGCCGCCTGAACCGCCTGGGTAATCCCGCCGGCCCCCTTGATATGGTTGTCCTTGATCATGACCGCGTCATAGAGGCCGAAGCGGTGGTTGCTTCCTCCTCCCACCCGGACCGCGTATTTCTCCAGCATCCGGTGGCCGGGCGTGGTTTTACGCGTATCCACCAGACGGACGGGCAGCCCCTCCAAGGCATCGACAAACTGGCGCGTGCGCGTGGCAATGCCGGATAGGCGCTGCATTAGGTTAAGCGCCAGCCTTTCGCCGAGCAGAATGCTGCGCGTTCTTCCCTCGACTACAGCCAGCACGGTACCCTTGCTAACGGAGCTGCCTTCGGCCAGCTGGGGAGTGAACGTCAAGCCGGGATCCACCTCGGCGAAAACAGCCTCAGCCACCGGAAGCCCCGCCAGGATGCCGTCCTCCTTCACATGGATCAACGCATGGGAGCGGCTGTCCGCCGGAATGGTCGTCAAGGTGGTGACATCTCCGGTGCCGATGTCTTCCTCCAGCCATTCCCGGATCTGCTTGCGCACCAGCCTAAGGTTCAATTCATACATCGTCAATCGACTCCTCTGTCGTTCCTTTGTTCCGGTTGAACACGATGTGCTTCTTCCATAGCAAATCGTCCCTCTCCGGGAAATCCTCCCTGTAATGGCCGCCGCGGCTTTCTTTGCGTCTTATCGCGGCTTCCATCGTCATCAATCCGCATGTCAGCAGGTTAGCCAGCTCAAACTCTTCCTTCTCCGTAAGGGAACAGCTGAAGAGGCCTTCTTCCTTTAGAAGCTCCTCCTGCCCTTTTCGGAGGGCGGTTTCCGAGCGCTTCACTCCGGCGTACCGCACCATAATCTTCTGAAGCTTGAGCCGCTTCTCTTGGATTTGAGTAGCCGGGGTTGTGGAAGTCTGGGCGGCAGAAGAAACACGGTCCGGCTCCCCTTCCTCCAATGTAGGAAGAGCCGCTATCCGCTCGATGATCCGGCGTCCGAACACAATGGCCTCCGACAGAGAATTGCTCGCCAGCCGGTTCGCTCCGTGAACGCCGGTGGACGAAACTTCGCCGCAGGCAAAAAGCCGTCTAATCGATGTCTCTCCATGAAGATCGGTCTTTACACCTCCCATCATATAGTGAGCAGCCGGAGCAACGGGAATCCAGTCGGTCGTTAAATCCAACCCGTAGGTTAAGCAGTATTCATAAATAGTAGGAAACCGACGCTTGACCATCTCGGGGGATTCGTGCGTAATGTCTATGTATACAAAGGTTGAGTGGGTTTTCTCCATCTCGCTGACAATAGCGCGGGCTACAATGTCCCGAGGGGCCAGCTCAAGCTGCGGGTCGTACCTCTCCATAAAGCGTTCCCCGTTGATGTTGCGCAGCACAGCGCCTTCTCCGCGAACGGCTTCCGAGATGAGAAACCGGGGAGCATTCGCATAACAGAGCGCCGTCGGATGAAACTGCATGAATTCCATGTCCCGGATATCCGCCCCTGCTCGATAGGCCATGGCGATTCCATCCGCCGTCGCGATTTCCGGATTGGTCGTGTACCGGTAGAGCTGACCCGCTCCGCCGGAGCAGAGGATGGTGGCTTCCGCACGGCAGAACAGGCGCCGTCCGTCCGGCTTCTGCACCAAAGCCCCCGTACACTCCCCGGCCTGCGTAACCAAATCGATCACAAAATGATCGTCCCATACTTCAATGTTCGGATGCTGCAGCACTTTCTCCGAGAGCGCCCGGACGATTTCCGCCCCGGTTGCATCTCCTTGGGCATGCAGGATCCGGCGCTGGCTGTGCGCCCCTTCGCGGGTAAGGGCGAATTCCCCGTTCTCCCGGTCAAACTGGGTCCCCATGCGGATGAGATCCTGCACACCTTCCGGTCCCTCGTGAACGAGCACGTCAACGGCTTCGGGCGAGCATAAGCCTGCCCCCGCGAGCAAGGTGTCCTGCCGGTGATAAGCCGGGGAATCCTCCTCGGAAATCACCGCGGCGATTCCCCCTTGGGCGTAGCGTGTGTTGCTTTCGGTCAACGATTTCTTCGTGATCATCAAAACCTTGCGGGTTTCCGCCGCTTTGATGGCCGTAAACAATCCGGCGATACCTGCGCCGATGACCATCACATCACAGACATGCCGCGGAACACGGGTTAGCTCAGCATCGGTTAAATAACGGGGAATCATGGCTTCGTTCTCCTGTCTCTTTACAAGAAGTAGCGCATGCTACTTCACCTGCAGCATGCGCTCTAAGGATAACCGGGCTTTATCTGCTACCTGCGGCGGCACGTAGATTTGGGGAGACATCGTCTCCAGGCATTTGACGACCTTCTTGAGATTGTTGACCTTCATGTTAGGGCACACCAGATACTTCGTGGCAAAATGGAACGTCTTATCCGGGCTGTCCAGCCGCAGTTGATAACCGGTTCCATCCTCGGTGCCTACGATGAATTCCTTCGCGCTGGATTCCTTGCAATATTTGATGATAGCCGTCGTGCTCCCGACAAAATCGCCGAGCTTCACCACTTCGGGACGGCATTCCGGATGGACGACAAACTCGGCATCCGGGTACTGCGCTTTCATCTCCATGACATCCTTTACGGTGAGCATATCATGGGTGTTGCAGTAGCCTTCCCAGATGATCATTTTCTTGCTTGTGAATTTTGATACATAGTCGCCCAAATTTTTATCCGGGACCCAGATGATCTCATCCGAATCTACGGAATTGATAACCTTGATGGCATTGGCCGACGTACAGCAAATATCCGTCTCGGATTTGACATCCGCCGATGTGTTGATGTAGGCCACGACCTTCGCGTTGGGATGCTGCTTCTTCAGAGCCCGCAGCCCTTCCACATTAACCATATCCGCCATGGGACAGCCGGCCCGCTCGTCAGGAATGAGGACGGTCTTGTGAGGAGCGAGAATTTTGGCACTTTCCCCCATGAAATGCACGCCGCAAAATACGATGACATCCGCATCCGTCGTCGCCGCCTTCTGGGCAAGCAGAAACGAATCGCCGCGAAAATCCGCCACTTCCTGTATTTCATCCCTCTGGTAATAATGAGCTAAAATAATGGCGTTGCGTTCTTTCTTAAGCTGAAGAATCCGTTCCTTGAGTTCCCTGTTCTGCTCCGCCTTGCGTTCGAGCGCAAGAGCTTCCATTCCGTTTCCTCCCTACTCCCGGCACGCCCTCGGGCAGCCGGCACGGTCTACCTTGGTTTCCGTGGTTAGTGACTTTTGCCATAGACAAAGAGTTTAAACCTAATTTACATAATCTTATGTTGAGTGTCAATGAGGAAAATCCCCGGAAAACCTGCAAAACGGCCCGGTTTCCAAGCGAAATGTTCCTCTATAATCCCCCTGTCTCGGAGGAGAAACAAATCTGGCTAGCTTTATAAATTTTCACAAACAAAATAACCGGGGCCTTAGGGGCCCCGGCTATGTTCGGTTATTCGTTCTTATCGGAATCCGGCTTGTCGTCCCGATCCGATCCAAGCTTGCCGGATGCGTGATCCGCTTCCTTGGTCTGGATGTTCACCTTCACATCTTCCGTCGCTCCGGGAGCCGCCGTCGGCTGCGTTCCGAACGGAATGGCTTCCTCCCCGTCAATGTGACCATTCTCGATCAGCTGAATGATTTGGTCTTTATCCAGGGTTTCGCGATGAAGAAGCGTGTTGGCGATGAGATGCACCTTATCTTCATATTTCTTAAGGATTTCCTTCGCCCGGTCATAGCAGCGGCGGATGATCGTCTGCATTTCCTGGTCGATCTCATAGGCGATGGCATCACTGTAGTTCTGCTCGTGACCCAGGTCGCGTCCCAGGAACACTTGACCGCCCTGGGAATGGCCGAACTGCATCGGACCGAGCTTCTCGCTCATGCCGTAGTCGACAATCATGCGGCGAACGATATCCGTTGCCTTGCGGAAGTCGTCATAGGCACCGGTCCCGACTTCGCCGATAAACAGCTCTTCGGAAACCCGTCCTCCGAGCAGGCCGGTTACTTGGTCGAGCAGCTCGGATTTCGTGACGATCAACGGATCCTCGTTGTCCTTCGGCAGCATCATGACGTAGCCGCCTGCGCGTCCCCGGGGAACGATCGTAACTTTATGAATCATGTGAGCATTGCGCTCGTAGTAGCCGATAATCGCGTGGCCCGCTTCATGGTAGGCCACGGTGCGCTTGTCGCGCTCGCTGATGACCCGGCTCTTCTTCTGGGTCCCGACGATTACGCGGTCGAACGCTTCTTCCACTTCCGCCATGGAGATATCCTTGCGGTTGCGGCGCGCGGCAATCAGAGCGGATTCGTTAAGCAGATTCTCCAGGTCCGCACCGGTGAAGCCGGTCGTATAACGGGCCAAGTTGTCCAGCTTGACGTCCTTGTTCAGCGGCTTGTTGCGCGCGTGAACTTTCAATACCGCTTCACGGCCCTTCACATCCGGACGGTCTACCGTAATCTGTCGGTCGAAGCGTCCCGGACGAAGCAGCGCCGGGTCGAGAATATCCGGCCGGTTCGTGGCCGCCACGATGATGATTCCCTCGTTCGCTCCGAATCCGTCCATCTCGACGAGGAGCTGATTGAGCGTTTGCTCTCTCTCGTCGTGACCGCCGCCGAGACCGGCTCCACGCTGACGTCCTACGGCGTCAATCTCGTCGATAAAGATAATACAAGGTGCGTTCTTCTTCGCATTCTCGAAGAGGTCACGAACACGGGATGCCCCGACCCCTACGAACATTTCGACGAAGTCCGATCCGCTTATACTGAAGAACGGCACGCCGGCTTCGCCGGCAACGGCGCGGGCGAGAAGGGTTTTCCCTGTTCCGGGAGGCCCTACGAGAAGAACGCCCTTCGGAATGCGGGCCCCGACGGCAGCGAATTTGCGCGGATCCTTGAGGAATTCGACGACCTCGACAAGCTCCTGCTTCTCTTCATCGGCGCCGGCCACATCTTCGAAGGTAACGCGCTTCTTCTCTTCGTTATACAAGCGCGCCCGGCTTTTGCCGAAGTTCATCACCTTGCCTCCGCCGCCCTGCGCCTGATTGAGCAGGAAGAAGAACAAGATGAAAATGATCACGAACGGTACGATGGACGTCAGGAACGAGATCCAGATGCTTCCTTCATCCATTTTCTCATACGTGTCCTCTACCCCGCTTTTCTCGATGAGTGCAATAACGCTCTCGTCAATCGGGCCGCGGGTTTTGAAGCTTTTGCCCGATGCGTATTTCCCCCTGATAACGTACGTGTAACCCTCCGGCTTCAAAGAAACCTTCTCAATCTTTTCCCCCGGTTGGGCGGTAGCTGTATTCTTGAGCTCCTCACGGAATTTGCTGTACGAAATCTGTTCCTCCAGATCGTTCTGGGCACTGATAAATCGCACAATTCCGATCACAACCAAGAAAATTAGCAAGTAAAATCCTGTATTTCGAAGGATCCGATTCATCCCCAACCTCCTCTCATGCGGCAACTTGTTTTATTTTACCACAGCCTATCTTGGCTTCTCAACTGAACTGAACGCCCGCAGGAAGCGGCCGGAAAACGGTTTTACAGCCCTCTCGCTGCCCCTCTGCCCATGTCGGATCAGACACGGGAAAAGAACCTCGCCAACCCAGGAAACAGAGGACCGTATACGAACGAAGCTTTAGGAATAAACTTCTTCCTTCAGCACTCCGACAAACGGAAGATTGCGGTATTTCTCGGCGAAGTCGAGCCCGTATCCGACGACAAACGCATCGGGTATGGTAAAGCCCTTATAATCGGGCTCCAGGTCGACCGTCCGGCGTCCCGGCTTGTCGAAGAGCGCCACTACCGTAACGGATAACGCATTTCTTCTCTCCAGAACATCGATCAGATAGCTCAAGGTAAGGCCGCTGTCGATGATGTCTTCCACAATAAGCACATCGCGTCCTTCCACCGGCACGTCCAGATCTTTGATGATCTTGACCACTCCGGAGGATTTGGTCGACGCCCCGTAGCTCGAAACCGCCATAAAATCAAGATCGAGCGGAATGGTGACGTTCTTGACCAGATCGGCCATGAAGATAAACGCACCCTTCAACACGCATATCACCAAAAGGTTGCGGCCTTCGAAATCGCGGCTGATTTGTTGCCCGAGCTCCTTCACCTTAGCCTGAATTTGCTCTTCGCTGTAAAGTACCTCCTGTATATCCCTCTGCAACGATAACCCTCCTACTTGATATCCTATGAATAGGCCGAAATTTACATTACGTCAACCGTCCAGCTTGCGTGGAATCCGTTCCATGACGAGATAGCGGGTGGTACCCGGTGTTACTTGGGCGTACTCCGAATGCTTCAAGCCGGGCAGCCATAAAATCCGGTCCTCCGCATCCACCAACAGCGGCATGCTGCTGCGCAGGCGGGGAGGCACTTTCTCGTCAATGAAAATATCTTTTACTTTTTTGGATCCCTTTAACCCGGCAATGGCCATCCGGTCTCCTTCCCGGCGGCTGCGAACCGCAAGGGGGCCGTGGAGAGCATCCAGGTCGAACACTGCGTAACCGGTTGACGGTTCCTTCCTCCCGGGCAAGGATTCCCGATCGTTCAGGACCTTATACCTCAAACTAATACCCGCTTCCGGGATAAACAAATCACCCTCCGGCTCCGGGACTATATAATAGAAAGAACCCGGGGGTTCCCGACGCTCCGTAAGCCGGATCCGGTCGTACTCCCGGACCATGACCAGCCGTTCGCTCACATCCAGAGTGAGGGTCGTCGTCTTGTTCTGAAGTACTGCCTTACGGATTAATTCCATCCTGATAAAGTCAAGAGAGCCGTTTTCCCCCGCAAGATAATTTAATATTAGTTTAATCAATCGCCTTTGTAAAGCGAGATGGAGCCCCGTAAAATCCTCGCGGGAGAAATGCATCTCACCGGTTTCGACCGTCACAAGCCGGGCAAAAGCTTCCTTCGCCTGCCCCTCCAAATAGTCGTCCTCCACGCCGGCCACCTCGGCCAAACGGGTAAGGGATTCGACGATCCGGGGATTATAGCCGGCCAGGACGGGCATGACCTCAAGCCTCAGCCGGTTGCGGGTGTATTTGCGCTCGGCGTTGCTGCTGTCAAAACAGTAGGACAAGCCCCTGTCCCGGCAAAACTGCACAAGCTCCTGCTTGGTTATACGGATGAGCGGGCGGATAAGTTCCATTTTTTTTAGTGGCCGCCGGGTAGGAATTCCGGTTAACCCCGAAATGCCGGTTCCTCTCAAAACCCGCATAAGGACGGTCTCCGCCTGGTCGTCGGCATGATGAGCGAGCGCCACCGCTTCCGCCCCATTCCTCCTTGCCGCTTCGTAGAGAAAGGCGTATCTCTTCTCGCGGGCCGCCTCCTGCCCGTTCTTGCCGCTAAGCCGTATGTATTCGGGTACATCGATAGTTCCGACTTCGCAAGGAAGGCCGAACTGCGCCGAAAGGGAGCGGACATAATCTGCCTCCCGGTCCGATTCCTCCCCGCGAAACCGGTGATTGACATGGACAACGAGAAGCTTCCACTGCCAGACGGGAGACAGCAAAAAGAGGATATGCAGAAGCGCCACCGAATCGGGTCCTCCCGACACGGCCACGGCCACGCTATCCCCTGGCTTCAGAAGCTTCTCTTCCTTAATAAAACGCTCTACCCTGCCGACCAGGTCCATGGCGTCCATCCCTTCCTTCGTTCCCGACCTTCAGGTTAGATACAGATAAAAGGCCCACAGGCCTATCCCAAGCGAAGCGGCAAAGCCGGCATGCAGCCACCTCAAGGACCTAACGACCCCGGCCGGCTTCTCCTTTATCCCATATACCGCGTCCTTCCATGTCTGGCGCGCCAGCTCCGATGACGGAAATTGGCCGAGCAGCGCCTTGCGGAGGAAGTCCCGATAGGGGCGGCAGGCCGGCTGAAGCCGAACCTCCTCCAGAAGAACCTCCACGCTCCGGTTCTGCGGAAGCATCCGGCTGGAGAAGCAGGCGGCGTCCGGAGCAGCCAGCTGCAGGCACAACACCGCGAAGGCGAACAGATCATAGCCTTCGTCCGCCGTCCGGCTGCCCGCATGCCAATAGGCGCGGTCATGGATTTCCGTAAATTGGCGGACCGCCCGCCCCTTCGCCGTAACGCCGCCGTAATCGACCAGCTCGGCCTCCCCGTAGCCGGAGACAAGGACGTTATCGGCCTTCAGGTCGCTGAAAATCCACCCTTGCTTATGTAGTTCATTCAGTCGCGATAAGAGGCGCAGGCCGGCCAAGCTGAGCCAGTCAGCCCCTTTAAGCCTCACATAATCGCGAAGGCTCACGCCTCTTACATACTTCATGACGTAGAAAGGGTAGGTCTCCCCTTCTATGAGTACGTCGTCGACATCCTTCAAATAACCGGAGAACGCGCCCTCCCGGCCGGACAAATCGGCCAGCACGTTGATCTCCGACTGGTGGTCGACGGCGTCGAATCCTATTTTAAGCGCATACTCGGTCTTCTCTCTCTGGACGAGAAACACCGCCCCGTTCGCTCCGGAGCCCAGTCTGCGAACCACTTCGTATCGGTTGCGGTTCCACTTTCCGTTCAGAACATGCCCGGACGGAAGCCGCCGGTCAAACGATGTAATCACGGAGCATCCCGTCCTCGCCGTTTTCCATACCTGGGGACCCCAGCTGAAGTCCGTCCTCGACAGTTGGCAAACTCCCTCCGCCCCCGCCGGACTTAAAGTGACGGATGGTGTGCAGAAGGGCAGGGCCCGTCGGAGTCGTCCCCTTCATGTTTAAGTTATAAAATAAGTTAGGTATTTTTGCAAGCTCCCGCGTCCAGTCCGCATCCATGCGGATTTCCTCACTGGAATCCCGTCCCGGAAAGTGGAACACCGAGAGCTCGCTCTTCCCCTCCCGGGCCTGAAGGCTTGCCATCAAATCGCGGACAGCCTCTCTTACCGCACCCAGCTTCGGCTTCATGCTGGCGCTGGCATCGACCAGAAGGGCCACCTGCAGAGGAGCCGTTTCGCTTAGGTCGTCCATGGCGGCCACGATTTTGGCTCTCTTCGGAGGAGGAAGCTCGCCGACATCCCCGCTGCCCATAATTTCTCTCAGCTCCGCGTTAACCGCCTGGCGGATCGTATGCGCCACTGTCTGACGGGTCATCATCTGTACCGTATGCGAAAGGGTAACCGAAGGCACGATTCGGGAAATCCCGCCGCCCGCCTTCGCGATTTCGCCGATCTCTTCGGAGCCCAGCACTCCGATCTCCCCTTGATCGATTACCCCGATCACATTGACCACTATGCCCTCGGACAAGGCGTGTCCCGCCGCTATCACAGGACTGATGCCTACGTTGGAGCAACCGTCCGTAATTAATAGAATCTGTTTCATGCTTATCCTCTCCCGTTACCGGTGTCGGCCAATGGCTGCCCGGCCCGCAGGCCGTTTTTCCCTGTAGAATCAACCCATCAACCATTGGCTACTCTATCAGTTTGGCCGGAGTTGAGAGAGTTTAAACCTCCGAGAAAACGCAAAAGCCCCGTACCGAAAGGGCCCTTCCGGTTACAGGGCGTACCTAAGCAGCCGGTCATCCGCCCCCGTCTTGGGCAAACGACACGGACCATCCGTATTCCGGCTGCCGGCAAAAAGGCCCGCTTGGCTCCCGGGCTCGCGGAATCATGGCTTTGCGATTGGAGCTCCCTATGCACTTAACCATTTCAGCTCACCACCTTAGGCCGCTCGATCCGGGCCATGCCCGGCCAGCGGAAAGTTGCCCATTCGGGCTGGTACCGCTCAATGCGTGCGACGAGAACCGTCATGTCATCGGTAATCTCGCCGTGCTGATGCCTCACGATTCGCTCCAGCAGGCAGTCGGCGATTTCCTGCGGATCGTCGGCGCCGATTTCCTGAATCGCGCGTTTCATCCACAGCTCCTTGTTCACCGCATAGCCCGGGGCATCATAGATTCCGTCCGTCATCATGATCAGAATATCGCCCGGCTGCAGCTGCACGCTGACCAGGTCCACTTCGATCTCCTTCAGGATGCCGACCGGAAGGTTATTCGCCGTGATGGGAATGACCTCATTCCCCCGGCGGATGAAGCTCGGGGTCGATCCGATCTTCATGAAGGTCGTCTGGGCGCTGTACAGGTCGATCAAGGCCATATCCACAGTAGCAAAGATCTCATCGGACGAGCGCAGCATTAGAACCGAATTCACCGATTTGATCGCGAGCCGCTCATCCATGCCCGACTGCAGCAGCTGCTGCAGAATCGTCAGCGCCGTACTGCTCTCCTCGCGGGCCCTTTCCCCGTTGCCCATGCCGTCGCTCAGCGCCACCGCGAACTTGCCGTTCCCAAGCTCCACGGTGCTGAAGCTGTCTCCCGAAAGCAGATCCCCGCCTTTGGCGGCGCCGGCCACGCCGGTCTCCACCTCGTACGTTTTGGCGGACCCGAAGGTGACCACCCCGAAGCCGTCGCCTCGTTCGGCGTTATGCTCCTTTTTTACGGTGATGGTCTCGCCCAGAATATCCGAGAGAAGAGGAGCGATGATTTTGCGGCACTCGTCAAAGCCTTTGACATATTGATGGATGATTTCAATTTCCACATTCCCTTCTTCGAGTGAAATGACGTCGATTCCTTGAATCGACAGCCCCAGCTCCTCCAGGGCGTGACGAATCTGTTCCTCCTGCAGGAATAGCTCCTGCCCTTCCCGCTTGATCTCTTTGGCCAGGTCCTCCATCACCTGGGAGACTCCGATCAGCTGGTCCGCTACCAGCTGCCGGCTTTCGTGAATCTGCTTTTTCCATTGAAGGTTGTTCTGGAACAGGCTGAACTGCTGCTTCATGATTGGGAGCACTTGCTCCGTCTTCGAGCAGGCCTTCTTCCATTCCGCCGGAATTTCATGCTTCGCGAACCCCTCGTCCGCTTCAACCGCTGACATCATCTCCGTCATATATTTATAGGTTTGGTAGAATTGGCTGTTCCAGCAGGTCTTCCGCTTGAAGCAGGAAGCACACGCCTTCTGCGCCACCTCGTTCATGAAATGCTCGACTTCCGCCTCCCTTTTGGCTTCCGGATTGTCATTCGTCATCTGCTTGAAGCTCTTGGAGAGCTGGCGGAACACTTCCGAGAACTGCTCCACGCGCCCCGCCGTTATATCACGCACCCGTCTCGCATAATCGTAGTGCGTTTTCATGTTCTCCTGGGTGCCCGGCACATACTTGGCCAAGGTCCCGAGAATCGATTTGCCTGTCAGGAAGAACAGCACCGCGGCGGCCGCCGACTCCCACGTCGAATTCATGGCCGTTGCCTGCGTTCCGATATAAATAGAGAGAATGGACGAGCCGAGAAGCATGCCGAGTGCTACGGCAATGCGCCCTCCCTCCTTCATCAAGCCGCCCAACATCCCCGCAAACGCGAGCAGGCTCATCTGGTAAACGGCGTTGGCGTCAGCCAAGCTTAAGATCATCCCGGAGATCACCCCCACCGATGCCCCCAAGGGAGCTCCTCCCACCAGCGCAAACAGGAGTATGAGGTACCGGGACAGCACGTGCTCCACCGACACGGGCCCGATGGTCCACCCTACCGTTCCGGTCATGACGGAGGCGAGCAGGATAATCAGGCAGATCACCTCCTCGTTACGCAGCACGTAATTTTTGCGGGTGGAGGAGAAGACGGGCAGGGCCTGGATGAAAATCAGGGTCAAGACGAAGCTGAGGAGAGCCTCGATTCCCGACATGGCGAACGTGAACCAGGTCATGTCCATACTCACGAGATACGCGAAAACCTGCACCAGGAAGGTGGTAATCCCCACCATGATCGGGACGTAGGAGATCTCGGTTCGTTCGTACTTCTCCATTCCCTTCTGAATAAGCAAGAAAACCGCGAGCTCGGCCGCCAGGTAGGCGGAATGGGAGTGAAGAGAGAGCAGGCTCCCCGCCACCACCGAAAGCCCGACCCAGGGCACCAGGTCCTTGCGGATGTAATAAACGACGGCGAAAAAAGCGATGGCGAAAGGGGACAGCTGATCGAGGATCGTAGCCCGGCCCAAGAGAAAGGCCATCCCCACTAACAAAAAAGCCCATTTCTTCGCCACCCAGGTTTGCACCAGCCGGTTTTCTTTGGCTGCCTTTCTCATACTGGTTTGAACCCCTTGCGTCCAATTCCCCATCGCCAATTCCATTCGGTTCCATACTCTCTGCTTCTCCATTACGAAACACCGCCTTTTCCCGATTAGTGTTTCCCCATTATAGATGGAATCTAGCAGAAAGTTTGTCAGATAACCGTAGTAGAGTCCAAGAAATTTCCGACAAAAAGCCAAGGTCCCGCGCGGCCTGCGTCCAAGCCCGGGACCCCTCATCCGCTCTATGAAAACCGCTTGAAAAAGCAAACTTTGCGGAATCGCGCAGCAGCCGGTTTAGCCGAACTTGCCGCTTCCTTGTGTCGGAATCCCCCACCTGATGGGCAGCAGTCTGCCGACTGATGGAAACGCGTCCTGCCGGCTTCCGGTCAAGGCCCTCCTCTTAACCGGAACAACAAAAAAGGCACCCCTGAGGGTGCCTGGTTGATATCGATATGGTAGCGGCGGAGGGGATCGAACCCCCGACCTTACGGGTATGAACCGTACGCTCTAGCCAGCTGAGCTACGCCGCCATAACAAAAGAGAGTATATACCACCGTTCGTCCAAAGTCAAGCTCCGGTTACCAGCGGAGATTGGCCGCCCTCTTCTTCCCTGCCAAGCGAAGAGCGGATCGGACCACAAAAAAACCGCAGCCTTAGCTGCGGTCAGCCGTATCTATGAATTAGTCGCGTCTTGCGCCTCTTCCGCCGCGCTTGCCTTCCGTGTTCTTCTTCAGAGACGAGATGCGCTCTTCGCTATCCTTGAGGAACTTGGAGACTTTGTCTTCGAAGGAAGGTTTACCGAATGCCGGTTTGCCGCCGAATCCGCGTCCGCCGCGGTCTCCCCGGAACCCGCCTGGGCGATCTCCGCCTCCGCGGTTAAAACCACCCGGTCCGCCTGGGCGATCTCCGCCGCCCCGGTTGAAGCCACCTTCGCGTCCACCGAAACCGCCACCGTGTCTTTCCGGTCGTGCAGGCCTTTCTTCCACAGGCTTGTCGACAGCCTGCTTAATCGATAATCCGATCTTCCCGTCTTTGTCCACATTGATCACTTTTACCAGAACTTTATCGTTCAGTTTAAGATGATCGTTTACATCTTTAACGTAGTTGTCGGCGATCTCCGAGATGTGAACAAGGCCGGTGCCTCCCTCCGGAAGCTCAACGAAAGCTCCAAAGTGAGTGATGCCTGTCACCTTACCTTCTAACTTGGTGCCCACTTCAATGGCCATAAAGTCTTATGTTCCTCCTCTTAATAAATAAAAGACTGGCTATGGTGATTATAACCGATCGGTCATAGGAGGTCAACAAAGCCGCAGGGTCAGCGGCTTCTTGGCACTTCGAAGACCGTTTCTCCCGCTTCGGAATAGTTGAGCTGGCTACGGATCTGCTCCTTAAGATACTCCGGATCCTGCAGCCGCTTCAGCTCCAGCTTCACATCATCGTTTACCTTCGTAGCCTCGGCCAGCTTCCCTTTGAGCTCAACGAGCTCCGCGTTCTTCTGTTGGATTCTGCCCAACTGGTCGAAAGCTTTTACCGCTCCCCACGCGAATACCGCAACGAGCACCAGCAGGAAAACCTTGGATCTCCGTCGAGCCCCTTGGTTAGAGGGCTTGGCTGCAGGCTTGTTCTGAGTTTGCGGCATATCGGGCAGTACCTCCTGAATCATTTAAATAAACTCCGGATCATGCCGGCTACCCATTCTCGGCTTCTTGTCAACCAACGCTTCATCCAAAGCGGCCATGACAACCTCTTCCATAAAGGAGAAGTCATCCACCGCAGCAATTTCCATATAGGATAAAGCAATTGTATCACAATTCGGTACAGGAAAACAGCCAGCACCAACACAAATCCGGCCAGAATCTTAACGAGACGGTAGAGCAGGATAATAGGCTTGACCACCACCAGCTCAAACGTACGGCGGATCATCCGGGCCAGCCACCTAACCAGCTTGATCAGCAGCAGCACAAGCCGAATGACCGGCCGGCTCAGGAACCAATAATGAAAAGTTACCCCAACGGCCAGTCCAAGAAACACATAGAACCGAAGGTCTCCCTGGTTGCTGTAGTACAACATCCGGAAGACGAATAGGGTAGATCCTGCCCAATACACGAGATCGAAAAGGGAGATAAGCCAGAGCGGCATCCGCAGCTGCCCAGTCAGCACACGGTAGGTATCGAAGACGACTCCGAGAGCCAGACCGCTCAGGAACATCATGCCCATCGTCACGAATTGAGTCTGAAGGGTCACTTGAAGAGCTTTCCGAGAAGTCCTTTGGTTTTGCCCTGGGCGTTCGTTTCCACATAGCCGAGCTCGTTGATCAAGCCCTCGATCGCCACCAGGCCCTGTTCGAGATTAAGATTTTTTATATGTAAATTCTGTCCCTTGATGGTCAAGAAGCCGCATTCCGTTTCCAGCAGAAACTCCTCGCTGTCGAAGCTCTCCACGTTCATTACTCCGGAAATTTCGAGCAGCTTCCGGTTCAGCATTTTGATCTCCTGACGCTTTACTTTTCCATGATCCATGGCACGTCCCCCTTCCTCTTACCATACCTTATGGGGGATTGTCCCGAAATAGAACCATCCGAAAGAGGCGCAGGCGGATCCGAACGCACAAAAAAGGAGACGCGAATGAATCCGAACGCACAAAAAAAAGAGACGCGAACGTCTCTTTTGGGGTCGCAAGGCTAATCGGCTTTGCGCATTTCTTCCTTCAGCACGGTGTACATCTCGCCGGCCTCTTCCTTGCGGACGGTCTCGACGATCCGCTCCACGCGGACGGTGACGTTCTTCTGCCCAAACTGGATGGTGAGCTCGTCTCCGGCTTTCACCGTGCTGCTTGCTTTTGCTTCTTTTCCGTTGATCCAGATTCGTCCCTGGTCCGACACGTCTTTTGCCACGGTGCGCCGTTTGATCAGACGGGAGACTTTCAGGAACTTATCAAGCCGCATTATTTAACGGCTTCTTTGAGTTTGTTTCCGGCTTTGAACGCAGGCACCGTGGATTCCGGAATGGAGATTTCTTTACCGGTTTGCGGGTTGCGGCCAGTACGTCCGTTGCGTTTGCGCGTTTCGAACGTTCCGAAGCCGATCAGCTGAACCTTGTCTCCGCTCGAAAGAGCATCCGTGATTTCACCCAGGAAGCTGTTCAGGACCGATTCCACGTCTTTTTTGGACATACCGCTCTTCTCGGCGATATTGTTTACCAGATCTGTTTTGTTCATTAATGTTACCTCCTAAAGGGTATAAATGGCAGTGAAGCTTAACATAGTATTCTGGATGATTGGGGAAAATCCTGCTGGAAGCCGCGATTTTATTGGACTTTTTTAGCTTCCTGCCAATATTTCTCCATCACTTGTAACTCAGTCTTGTCCATTTTTTGTCCGTTTATACGCATTTGCTCTTCTATATATTGAAATCTTCTATAAAATTTGCGAGAGCAGCTAGCAATCGCTTCCTCCGGATCCACCTTCAGGAAACGGGCCAGGTTCACCACGGCAAAAAGCAGGTCGCCCAGCTCTTCCGTTCTCCGCTCCGGTTCGGCCCCCTCGCCCATCTCGGCTTCCAGCTCGGCCAGCTCTTCGCGGACTTTGGCGAGGACTTCCTCGGAGCGGTCCCAGTCGAACCCGACGGAAGCCGCCTTCTTCTGCAGCTTGTAGGCCTTCATGAGCCCGGGCAGGTCACGCGGAACCCCGTCGAGGACGCTCTGCTTCTCCACCTCGATCCCCTTCTTGCGCTTCTCCTCCTGCTTGATGTCCTGCCAATTGGCGAGCGCCTCCTCGGCATTGCCCGCGGTCCGGTCCCCGAACACGTGAGGATGGCGGCGGATCAGCTTCTCGTTCAAGCCGGCTATGACGTCGAATACGGTGAACGCCCCGGTTTCCTCCTCCATCTGGGAATGAAGCATGATCTGGAGAAGCAGGTCCCCGAGTTCCTCGGCCATCGCATCGGGGTCGTCATCGTCGATCGTTTCGAGCACTTCGTAGGTTTCTTCTATTAAATTCTTGCGGATGCTTTCGTGTGTCTGCTCCCGGTCCCACGGACAGCCATCCGGGCTGCGCAGAATCGCTACGATCTCATGAAGCCGGGAAAAGGTACGGTTCTGCAGTTCGTCCTGTTCGCTTCGCGGAACCCAAATAAGGGAAAGGTTCCCATACCCTTCCTCGCGGTCCAGCTCATAGAGAGGAACCTCCCGGATCACTTCCTCCCCCGGCACCCCAAGGGCATGGCCGATCGTAACGGGATAATCGTCCGGGTACAGCTCCATCAGCCCAAGCTTGACATCGGATGCCGTGTAGGCGTCATAAACCTGGCCAATGATGGTATGGAGGAGCGGATTCAGCCGTCCTCCTTGAACATCCCCCGCATCGAGCAGCTGGAACCCCTCAATGGGGTCGAAGCCGAACCGCAGGAACACCTGGTCGAGGAAGCTCTCCCCGCCCAGAACCTCAAGCGGGAGTCCCTGTTCGGCGCACCGGCTCCTTAAGAGCTGCGTCGTCTGCTCGGCCACCATCGGATGACCCGGCACTCCATAGAGGACAGGCCCATCGCCCGCTTCCGCGGCAAGCTCCATCAGCTTATCCGCAATCTCTTCATAAACCGAGGCGAAATCGGAGTGGCGTTCATAGACAGGGTCAAACGAGTGGACCTCGATCCCGCTCCGCTTCAGGAAGTCGACGACTGGGTGCTGTTCGGTCCGGACGTAAATCCGTTTGGCTTCCTCTATCCTTCTCCATATTCCGAGCGTCAGTTGGTTCTCGTCGCCGGTTCCCAGCCCTACGATGATGAGCTTTGCTTCCATCGGTTTCTCTTCCTTTCCATATCCGCCCGGACCCCGGCGATTTCTACTGGTCCCCAGGTCGGAATCCATTAGGTTTTGGGCAAAAGGCGCAGCCGCTCCGCCAAGCTGACGAGCTTGTCTCCCCCTTTCGGGAGCTCCGCGAGCCGGCTGCGGGTTATGACGCGAAAGCGGAAGAGGCACACGGCGTAAACCGCTGCTCCGCCCCCGACTCCGCCTAAAGCGAGCGCCGTCTGCGCCAGCCGGGCGTCCTCGGCGATTCCCGAAGCCGGGAACTCCCCGAAGATGAGCTGCAGGAGCAGGAGGGCCGCGGCCATGACGGCGAGCGCGGCCAGCGGCCTGCCGAGAAAGGCCCCGGCGGGGAGGACAAGCGACGTCCTCCGCTGCAGCGCCCACAGGTTCAAGCCGGCGGCAAGCGCATAAGCGGCTACCGTGGATAACGCGGCGCCGTTGATGCCCCAAAGAGGAACCAGAGCCGCGTTCAGCGCCAGCTTAAGACCCACGGCCGCGAACAGGTGCACCGCCGGTGCCCGCAAGGCGCCGAGTCCGACCAGCAGGCTGCCGGTGACGAGGTTGACGGCGCTGAACAGCGCCGAGCTGCCGATCAGGGCCATGGCGGTCGAGCCTTCCGGGCTCTCGTAGAACATGACGTTCAGGGGAATGGCCAGGCTGACGAGACCGACGGCGGCGGCCCCTCCCACGACCCAGGTGAAATGCAGGATGGCGTACGCCCTCCGGCGGACTTCCTCCGCCCCGAGCATCTTCGCCTCCGCCATCGCGGGAACCAGGGCGGCGGAGAGGGACGTCGCCACCAGGGCGACCAGCTGCACGAGCGGCTGCCCGTGGTTATACAGGCCTATCGCATAGAGCCGGCCGGCTTCGTCCCAGCCCTGAGCTCGCAGGAGCCCGGGGAGGGTCAGCGAGTCGGCCATGGTAAGGAGCGGCAGCACCAGCGAGCCAAGGGCCACGGGCACGGCGGCCTTCAGGAACCGCCAGGCCAAGGGGCCGAGCGGTTCGGTGGGCGCCGGGCGGGCGGGGCAGCCTTGGGCGGCGCGCGTACGCCGGCGCCAGTAGACGGCCATCACCAGGAAGCCCGCCGCCGCCCCAGCCGCCGAGCCCGTCATGGCCCCGGCCGCGATGCGGTCCGCACCCGCTCCGAGGCGCACGTAGTAGAGCAGGAGGGTCAGCATGACGGCGACCCTTACCAGCTGCTCGGCTACTTGCGAGACGGCGGTCGGCACCATGTCGCCACGTCCCTGGAAATACCCCCGAAGCACCGCAAGCAGCGGAACGAGAAGCAGGGCATAGGCTACGCTCCGGATGGCGGGTGCCGTCTTCGGCGAGTCGAGCCAGCCGGCCAGAAGGTCGGCGCCGCCGTACAGGAGGACGAAGAAGAGCAGGCTCGACACCGCCAGTACCCCCGCCGCCACGGCTAGCACCCGCCGGGCGTCGCCCGGCCGCCCGTCCTTCAGGCGCTCCGCCACAAAGGCCGAGACGACAATAGGGAATCCCGCTGTAGCCAGGGTCAGAATAAGGATATAAATCGGATAGACGATATTATAAATGCCGAAGGCGGCATCTCCCGCCAGGTTCTGCAGCGGTATTTTCTGAAGGGTCCCCAGCAGCTTGCTGACAACGGCGGCTCCTCCCAGGACGGCCGCTCCCTTCCACAGGCCTGCTTGAACGCGGTGTGCCGGATGATGATCGTTCGCCATAGGTGACTTCCTATTCTTATAAACGGATGCCCCCATTATACCGAAAACCCGCCCATACAAAAAGCTCCCTGTCAGAAGGTGAGATCACCCGCTCGAAGGAAGCCCTTGGTCCGGTACCTTATTTCGACTACTGCTCCATCTGCTTGGCCAGAAATCCCGAAGCGATCTCCGCCATCTTGAGTTCCATTTCTCCCATAGTAACGCCATCGTCTTTGCTGACCAGGATAACCGAACCGATCGGGTCTCCGCCTGCCACGATCGGAGCAATGACATACGAGCTGTAGGATTCTTCCATTCCTTTAATGAGTTCATAGCTGCCGCTGCCGCTTTCCACAGCGGATTTGCGGTTTTCCATACTGGTTTCGATCAGGTTTCCAATCTGCTTGTCCAGGTAATCCTTCTTGGAGCCGCCCGAAACGGCAATAACATTGTCCCGGTCGGTGATCAGGATGAGATGGCCCGTGCTTTCATAGAGCGAATCGGCATATTCCTTGGCGAAATCCCCAAGTTCCCCGATCGGGGAATATTTCTTAAGAATGACTTCTCCGTCCCGGTCCACGAAAATCTCCAAAGGATCTCCTTCCCGAATTCTCAGGGTACGGCGAATTTCCTTCGGGATGACCACCCGTCCCAGGTCGTCAATACGGCGAACAATTCCAGTAGCTTTCATTCGTCTTGATGCCTCGCTTTCTGTGATGATCAGATTCACTGGATATAAGTGTAATTACAGTATTCTTCCACAGAGTTTTTCTTATACATTCCAGCCCCGAGGCGGTTTCGATGGGAGAACCTGTGGGCTTCGGTGCGTCGTTACACATTATGCCCTTATTTAACAAAAAAACAAGGGCCCCTTAAAGGGATCCCTTGGAAGTCTTGTTATTTTTTGCTCGGCTCGGCAGATGGGCTTGCCGAAGGGGCTGCACTAGCACCTGGGGAAGCACCAGCGCCAGGAGCTGCGCTTGTTTCTGGAGCGGCCGGCATGGAAGGCTCCGGAAGATTGGATTTGAATTCATAATCCGGAAGCTTCTTCTCCATGAAATCGTTGATGAGGGATTGTCCGAGGGTCGAACGGATTTCGTCCTTCTTCTCGTCCAAGGTTTCCGTCTTGCGGGTATCGACACGCATAACATGATACCCGTAGTCGGATTTGACCGGATCGCTCACTTTGTTAACCGGAAGCTCGGCCATGGCTTTAGTAAATTCCGGCACGAAGCTGCTGTTGCCTACGCTTTGGTTCTCATATTTGCCTCCGTTTTCCTTAGAGCCCGGATCATCCGAGTATTCCTTGGCCAGGGCATCGAAATCCCCGCCCTTGTTGAGCTTATCCTGAACTTCCTTGGCGCGCTTCAGCGCGTCCTCGTCGGTGCGAAGCACCTTCTTCCCTTCCGGATCGGCCGGATCCTTCGTGGAAACAAGGATGTGACGGACGGTTACGATATCGTAGAAATGAGGGTCTTCCTTCAGACGCTTGTCATAATCGTCCTTCACCTGCTGATCGGTAACCTTGGCATCCATATCGGCCATCACGACGAAGGTTTGCTTGAAGTAATCTTCTACGTCCTTCTGCGTGATTTTGGCATCCTTCAGCTTCTGATCGAAGCTGTCCTTCTGGGTTTTGTCCCAGCTCTTGATGGGCTCCAGGTATTCGGTGGCTTTCTTCTCGCCTTCGGTTTTGGCTGTATCGGTTGCCTCTTTGGAGAGGATTTCGAGAACGGCCTCCTGGGTCAGCATCTGCTTCTCGATGAAGCCCTTGTATTCAGGGCTTTCCAGGGCGGACGCCATTTGCGGATCGAGCACCTTGTTGACGCCCATAAATTTATCGAATTCGGCCTGCGTGATTTCGCCGCCTTTGTATGTGGCCAATGCTTTGCTGGTGTCCGCGGCTTCTTTATTGTCTTTCTTGCCGCAGGCGGCCAGCGATACCGACAGGGTTAAAGCCAACCCCAAGGCAAGCCCCTTTTGAGTCCAACGTTTGTTAATTTGCCGCATTCTGTAATTCTCCCTTCGGTTTGTGCACATCCCGGTACTGCTCCAAAAACTTCACGAGCAGCTCTATCGATTGTTCCGGCTTGTAGCCCTTTCCTTTGATTTCGATAAGGATCTGGGGCCCCGGAATGACCTTGATGCGATTGTCAAATTTGGCGGATAAGAGAACGAGGCGCTTGCCGTCCAACGTTCCATTCTGGTCGGCATGCAGCTTGATGTGGAAATCGTCGCCACGCTGGCTGATCAGCTCAATCCGGTACTTGGATCCGTAAACCTTGATCCGCGCCACATCGAGCAAATTGCTGACCGCTTGCGGCAGGTCCCCGAACCGGTCGACGAGCTCGTCATGCAGATCGTCCGCCTCTTCGAGCGTGGTAATCGTTGCCACTTTTTTGTAAATTTCAATCTTCTGCATGCTATCATAGATATAGTCCGATGGCAAATAGGCATCCAGATGCAGTTCGAGCTGGGTCGTCCAGGCTTCTTCCGGAGCCGCTTCTTCCCCGCCCATCTCCGCTTTGCGCTTGTTGATCTCCTCGGCCAGCATCTGCGAATACATATCAAATCCTACGGAAGCAATAAACCCATGCTGCTCGGCGCCGAGCAAATTGCCCGCACCCCGAATGGACAAGTCCCTCATAGCAATTTTAAACCCTGACCCTAATTCTGTAAACTCTTTAATCGCCTGGAGCCTTTTCTCCGCCACCTCGGTGAGGACTTTATCCCGCTGATACGTAAAGTAGGCATAAGCAATCCGGTTGGAGCGTCCGACCCGCCCGCGAAGCTGGTAGAGCTGGGACAAGCCCATCTTGTCGGCATCATGCACAATCAAGGTGTTGACATTCGGGATATCCACGCCCGTTTCAATAATGCTTGTGCTGACAAGCACATCATACTCCCCGTCGAGGAAGTCCAGTATGGTCTTCTCCAGCTCCTGCTCGGTCATCTGGCCATGGGCGACAATGACCTTGGCATCGGGGACCAGCATGGAGATCTGATCGGCCATCTGCTGAATGCCTTGCACGCGGTTGTACAAGTAATAAACCTGGCCTTCCCTGGCCAGCTCCCGCTCGATCGCTTCCCTGATTAGAGCGTTGCTGTGCTCGAGAACGTAGGTCTGCACAGGGAACCGGTTCTCCGGCGGCGTTTCGATAACGGACAGGTCCCGCACCCCGAGCATCGACATGTGCAGAGTCCGCGGAATAGGCGTCGCCGTTAGGGTCAGCACATCGACATTGGTTTTAAGCCGCTTCAGCTTCTCCTTGTGGGATACCCCAAAGCGCTGCTCTTCATCCACGATGAGAAGGCCCAGCTCTTTGAATTGGACATCGGCGGACAGGAGCCGGTGCGTCCCGATGACCACGTCGACCGTACCGTTCTTGATTCCCTTCATCGTTTCGTTCTGTTCCTTCTTCGAGCGGAACCGGCTCAGCACCTGAATGTTAAACGGATAACCGGAGAACCGCTCCCGGAACGTTTCGTAATGCTGCTGGGCCAAAATGGTCGTCGGCACAAGAATGGCGACCTGCTTGCCGTCGATCGCTGCCTTGAAGGCGGCGCGAACCGCCACCTCGGTTTTGCCGTAGCCCACGTCTCCGCAGAGCAGGCGGTCCATCGGCCGCGGCTTCTCCATATCGGCCTTGATCTCTTCGATCGCCCGCAGCTGGTCGCGGGTTTCTTCGTACGGAAAAATGCTTTCGAATTCGTCCTGGTAGGTCGAATCCTTGCTGAACGGATGCCCGGGAGTCGACTGGCGCGCGGCGTACAGCTGAACGAGCTCGTCCGCAATATCCTTAACGGAGGAGCGTACCTTGCTTTTGACTTTGTTCCAATCGGACCCGCCGAGCTTATAGATCTTGGGCTCCTTGTCCTCGGACCCGACATACTTCTGAATGAGGTCGATTTGATCGATCGGTACCGACAGCTTATCCCCGCCGGCATATAGAATATGGAGGTAATCCTTATGGATGCCCGCCACTTCAAGCGTTCCGATTCCGACATATTTGCCGATTCCATGATTGACATGAACGACATAATCGCCGACCTTCAGCTCCTGGTAGCTTTTGATACGCTCGGCGTTTTCTATTCTCTTTTCGACCTTGCGCGCCTTGCGCTGCTTCTGGGAGAACATCTCTCCCTCGGTGATCACGACAAGTTTAATAGAGGGCAGTTCGAAGCCGGTCTGTAAATTCCCGTTCACGATCACCGGCTCGTCGATCTGGTAATCGCTCAATACCCGCTTGACGCGCTCCTTGCGTTCTTCCCCGTTGGCGAGAAGCTGGACGTTTGCCCCCGCCTTCTTCCAGCGGTCCATCTCCGCCTTAAGCAGGTTCATCTGCCCGTGGAAGTTCTGCATTACCCGGCATGTGAAATTCACGATGTTCTGAGGCTGGGTTTGCGGAACTTGGCGAAGAAAAAGAGAAAGATAGAGCGTCTGGTGCGGCTTTCGCTGAAGAAGAGATTCATAAGGCTTCGAGATGACGAAAGCGGGAAGCGATTTGCCTTCCTGAAGCAGACCGGTCACCCATTCCGCTTCGTCACGCTCCAGCTGCTTGGCCGTTTCCAGAAGACGGGCCGGCTCATCGATTATAAGCAGGGCATCCTTCGGAAGGTAATCAAGCAGCGTCTGCTGCTCGGGATACAAGAGGGAAATATATTTATAGATTCCGGCAAAATGCTGTCCTTGCTCCAACCGGCTTATCTCATCCCGGATTTCATCCCGCAGCCTCTGTTTCGCCTGCCGGTCGACCATCTTCTCGAGTTGAACTTCCAGAAGATCGTAGGCGTGAGCGGATGCATTTTGGAAGCGCTTTCTATCTGCTATGATCTCTTTGCACGGGGTAACCGTCAGCTCCCCAAGCTTATCGATCGAGCGCTGATCAGCCACCTCAAAGGACCGAATGGAATCGACGTCGATGTCGAACAGCTCGATCCGGAACGCTACCTCTGAGGTTAACGGATACAGGTCGACGATCCCCCCGCGGACGCTCATTTCCCCTTTGTTCTCCACCCGCTCTACCCGTTCGTAGCCGAGCATGGTTAGCTGCGTCAAGAACGCATCCAGGTCGAGGGTGTCGCCCACCTTGACAGTTACCTGGGACTCGGTAAAAACAGAGCTGACCGGAAGCAAACGCCGCAGGCCCGCGTACGGGGTAACCACGATCCCGGTGAATCCGGAAGCGAGTCTCGTTAACGCATCAATGCGCTGGGACAGCATCTCGGGGCTCGCCGCGGCGGCTTCCACTGCCAGCATTTCTTGGGCAGGGAATAGCAGCACCTGCTCGGGCGAGAGGCACTCCATCAAATCCTCCGTTATTTTCTGTGCCGCGAACATATTATGCGTGACGACCAGCATCGGCTGCTTCTGCTCCTGCATCAGAGCGGCCATCATCACTTGTCTCGAGGAGCCGGCAAGCCCCGCAATCAGCTGCTCGCGCATCCCGGAACGAACCCCGGACAGAATCGATTGAAAATCTATATCGGCGGCAAAAGCCTGTAACAAATCTTGCACAATTCCACCTCCATCAAGCCTAAAAACAAACGGACGTTTCCTTACGGGAACGCTGAACGCGGTTCCTTCGGGAAGCCCTAAAAGCCCCACTAAGTGGAGCGGATCTACAAGGCGACTTAACGGGGTTGGCGGGAAGTCTGCCTATCCGCCTTAAGGACAAGGCACTGCCCGGTCTCCCCGTAACCTCAAAAGAAGCCCAGGCTGGCGAGCCAAGGCTTACGGCGTCGGTAAGAAAACCGATAAATTCCGGACGAACGTGACTATTGAAGCGGACTGGCCAGCAGGGACAATTCCGGATTCGCTGCCAAGGCTTCCCTGCAGTAGTCACAAACCACTTTCACCGTCATGTCGCCATTTAAGTTATATGCTATTATATCGCTGCGTTCTTCAGGGGTCAAGAAATGCAGGCCGAGCTGCTGCTCGCTTACCGCCCCGCTGTCCAACTCCCCGATTGTCGTGCGGCAGTGCCGGCAGACATATTTAATAGCCATGTGTATGCCCTCCCTTTCCTTCCTATTCCCTCCCAGTATTCCCCGGAATCCGAGAAATTAAGCTTGAGAAAGGAAAGGGAGATTACCGAATAAGACTCTAGGCGTTAAATTTGGCCATCGTCTGCTCAAAGGTATGCTCCAGGCTGTATTCCATTGCCTCGCAGGTCGCCTCCAGCACCTTCGGCAGCTCTTTGAATTCGGCCTTTGTGAAATTCGACAGCACATAGTCCGCGATGCCATAGCCGGGAGCCGGCCGGGAGATCCCGATGCGGATCCGGTCAAACTGCTGTCCGCCCATATGCTGAATCATCGATTTGATCCCGTTATGTCCTCCGGCGCTGCCCTGGTAGCGGAGCCGGATTTTGCCGAATTCCGTATCGAGGTCGTCGTAAATCACCATCATGTCGCCTTTATCGGCTTTGTAGAAATCCATAAACGCTCTTGCGGCTTCTCCTGAGAGGTTCATATACGTAACGGGCTTGATAAGGTAAACCTTGGTTCCTCTCACATTTCCCTCTCCCACCCAAGCCTTCAGCTTGGAGGGCTTAAAGGTAATTCCGTGCTGCTTCGCGAACAAATCGAGCGCCATGAAGCCGACATTATGCCGGGTCGCCTCATATTCCGTGCCCGGATTTCCGAGCCCGATGAACCATTTCATTGGGGTCATCCTTTCGTTAAAAGAACCTTTTGCTTCCTTCTTTCGACTTTTTGGTAACTTTTTTTGTCTTTTGGTGTGATAGAGGCGCGATTTCCTTTGTCTTCTTTAGTAGAGCGGCCCAAAAAAGGGAGCTCCCAATCCAAAAAGAAAATGAGGGTGAACCGCAATGAGCAGCTTCGGTCAAAAGCTGACCCACGATGTGCATTTTCTCGACCATATCAAGCATGAAGTTCCCGTTCAAGTCTATCTCAATACCACTCATGAGGACATCGGCTTCGTCCAGTCGTTCTCCGACCATTATATCAAAATGAACGATGTCTTTTACAACCGCAGCCAGTTCAAATTCATTTCCCGCCCGGGGTACTAAAAAAATCCCCCAAAAGTGAAGCAGATGCTTCGTTGCTTAGTCCGATTACTTTCGGGGGAGCCCCCGGAAACACAAAAAACAAGCCCGCGGGAAAGCAAAAAAACAAGCCCCCGGAAAACAAAAACATCCCCCACAAAAGTGGAGCAAGTGCGTATGCCGCGAGTCTCTTGCCGCTCAACAAAAAAAGAGCTTCTCGCTGGGAGAAGCTCTCTTCACGTCGGGATAAGCCAAGCCGGGAAAGCGGTTATTCCGCTTTCTCTTCGTTGCTTTCTTCCGCCGCTTCGTCCGCATTCGTCTCTGCCGCCGCCTCGCCCGCTTCCTCCTCCTCTTCGACCGCTTTGGTCGGAGCCAGGACGGAAACAATGACACTCGTCGGTTCGGTCAGCAGCTCAAGGCCATCCGGGAGGGTCAGGTCAGAAACGAGAAGGTTCTCCCCTACCTCGAGGTTGCTGATGTCAATCGGCAGGGAAGCCGGCAGGGCTTCCGGAAGACCCTTGACCTCCACCTCGTGCAGAATCGTCTGGAGCACGCCTCCCGCCTTAACGCCGGCGGATTCTCCGGTTTGCTCAATGGCAACCATCGATTTAACCGGTTCGTTCATGTTGATTTGATGGAAATCGACGTGGGTTACCTGCCCCGACACTTTATCCTTTTGAAGCTCGTTGATCATCACGGGATGCTTGCCCACCGAAGCGATATCCAGCTCCAGCACGGCATGCGGATTGCTGCGGAGCACCGCAGTCAGGTCCTTGCCCAGAATGGAAATGGTCGCTGTCCCGACATTTTTGCCGTACACGGAGCCCGGGATGTAGCCTTCCGCCCGCAGCTTGTTCGTTTCGGACCTTCGGGTTCCTTTGCGCACTTCCGCTTTCAAGCTAGTCGACATCTTTAAATTCCTCCTTGGATCGGCAGTTGTCCTTCAACAGCATCGGCCGGGGGAGCAGCTCCCCCAAGTCAGCCGGCAAGCAAATCCACTGCTTGTGCCGCTGTGCCGTACGATTGAATTATTTTACCCTTTCCCGGGAGGTTTGAAACAAGCTGTCTTTACTTCCGGTTCTTCTTCTCCTGCAAACGGTTCTTCAGGCGGGAGGCATAGCCGGGCTTCGTCACCTGACGTTCTCTGGCAATCGCCAGGGCATCGCTTTCGACGTCGTGCGTAATGGTAGAGCCTGCCACCACATAGCCTCCTTTGCCAATCTTGACCGGAGCAATGAGGTTGACGTTGCTCCCTACGAACGCATCGTCCTCCACCTCGGTCAGATGCTTGCTGAACCCGTCATAATTGACGGTTATCGCCCCGCAGCCCACATTAACGTTGCGGCCGATCCGCGCGTCGCCGACGTAGCTCAGATGAGACACCTTGCTGCCGTCCCCAATGGTGGCGTTCTTGATTTCGACGAAGTCGCCGATCTTGACCTGCTCGCCGAGCTTCGCTCCCGGTCTCAAATAAGCATACGGGCCAACCGACGTTTCCGCCCCGATCACCGCTTCCTGGGTAACCGATTGCTTAACCGTTACGCCATTAGCCACTTCGGTATCCGCCAGCTCCGTGTACGGTCCGATGACGCAGTCTTCTCCAATCCGCGTCCGGCCCTTCAGCACGGTTCCCGGAAGGATCGTCGTGTCGGCTCCGATCGTCACATCGGCTTCAATGTACGTATTCTGCGGATCGACAATCGTGACGCCGTTCAGCATGTGTTGGCGCTGAATCCGTTCCCGCATCAGCCGCTCGGCCTCCGCCAGGGCCACCCGGTCGTTCACGCCGATCGATTCCGCCGGATCGGGACTGCAGTAAGGGAGAACGGCCTCTCCCTGGCCGCGGAGGATGCCGATGACATCGGTGAGGTAATACTCGTTCTGGGCGTTCTCATTCGTCACCTGGCCGAGGGCCGCAAACAGCTTGCGGTTGTCAAAGCAGTACGTTCCGGTATTGATCTCCTTGACCCTGGCCTGGTCCTCGGTGCAGTCCTTCTGCTCCACGATGCCCGTTACTTTCCCGTCCGCGTCTCGGATAATTCGTCCATACCCGTGAGGATTGTCCAGCTCCGCCGTGAGAACGACAGCCGCCGCTCCCTGGTCTTTCTGCAGTTCGACCATCCGGCGCAGGCTCTCTTCCGTGACGAGCGGGGTGTCTCCGCAGACGATCAAGGTGACACCGTCCTCCTGCGCGAGCAGGTCCGCCGCCTGCAGAACGGCATGCCCCGTTCCCAGCTGCTGCTCCTGCAGGGCATATTCCGCCCGGTCCCCGAGGTAATTCCGGACCGCTTCCGCTCCGTGTCCGACAATCACGACCTTGCGGGCGCAGTCGATCCGGTCAAGCGCGTCGGCCACATGGCCCACCATCGGCTTGCCGCATACGGGATGAAGCACTTTATACAGCTTGGATTTCATTCGTTTGCCCTGTCCTGCGGCAAGCACTACACTAAAAATTTGCAAGGGAACACCCTCCCATTAGTTAAAATAAATGATTGTTTCTTTTTATGCCGTCCCAGTGCCTTATCCTTGAGTACTGTTCTGCTTCTCTTATGATATTCGTGCGCCTAATGAGGTTTCCTCGGGATAAGGCACCAGCATTCATTGCTTAAGAATTGGGGTCATTATAGCCTACTTTAGGCAAAAAGAAAAGAGAGCCTCACGGCTCCCGTCCAAGTCTGTTCTTGCTTTAAGCTCCCGCTTCGATTACTTCATCTTCAACCGCTGCATTCTCGTATTCGGCGAGTACCGCAGCCTGGATCTTCTCCCGGGTCGAAGACGAAATGGGATGAGCGATATCCCGGAATTCCCCGTCGGGTGTACGTTTGCTCGGCATGGCTACGAACATTCCATTGTTGCCGTCAATGACACGAATGTCGTGAACGACGAATTCATTATCAATGGTAATCGAAGCGATAGCCTTCATTCTACCCTCGGAGTTGACTCGGCGGAGTCTGACATCTGTTATTTGCATTTCTGTTCACCACCTTTTCGCTAGTAGGACTTGGTATATAATTCCACACTCCCTTGCAAAATCCTTCTCGCTCACGAGGATTCTTTATACATTTTTTTATAAATTTTTTAAATATTTATCGAATTGGGATTATTCGGCATTAATCGAGGCGATCAGCTCTATTTCGACAAAAACATCCTTGGGCAGGCGAGCCACTTCGACAGTAGAACGGGCCGGTTTGTGATCCCCAAAGTACGAGGCGTACACTTCATTAATAGCGGCGAACTGGTTCATGTCCTTCAAGTAAACGGTGGCTTTCAGCACGTCGCCGAAATCCGCTCCCGCTTCCCGCAAAACCGCTTTCAAATTACGAAAAACCTGATGCGTTTGTTCCACCGCTCCTCCCTCCACAAGGGTTCCTTCCGTCGTCAGGGGAATCTGGCCGGAGGTGAAGAGCAGATTGCCGAATTGAACGGCTTGCGAATAAGGTCCGATCGCGGCGGGCGCCGCTTCCGTGGATACGATAACGGGTTTCATACGGTCATCTCCTTTTATTACTTTAACTTTTAGTCAAAATAATTTCCCGGCAGTACGGTCACGCTCTTGTTCCGGGAATCGACGTTGGCGAGGCGGGCGAGGGAAACGTAATCCTCCACCAGATGCTCCTCGACTTCTCCCGATTCGACGAACACGCCGACTCCTTTGACCGTGGCGCGGAACTCCTGCAAGAGGTCCTTCATGCCTTGAATGGTCCCGCCCGCTCTCATGAAGTCGTCAATGATCAGCACCTTCGATTCTTCTTTAAGCGCACGCCTGGCGAGCGACATGGTCTGGATTCGTTTGTTCGAACCGGAAACATAATTAATACTCACCGCAGAGCCCTCGGTTACCCGGTTGTCCCTTCTTACAATGACGACGGGCAGGTTCAGGAAGGCAGCGGTCGCATAGGCAAGCGGAATCCCCTTGGTTTCCACCGTCATGATCACATCGATGTCGAGATCGGCGAAAGCCGAGGCGAAGATTTTGCCGATTTCATTAATCACCGAAGGGTGGCCGAGGACATCGGACATGTACATGTACTCCCCTGGCAAAATCCGCTCCGGTACCGCAAGCTCCCGGCAAATGTTCTCGATAAACGGCAGAGAGACGGCCTTGGGGGTTTTCGGGATAAACTTCACCCCGCCCGCAGCTCCGGCCAGCGTATTCAGTTCGCCGAGCCCTTCATCGTGGAATACCTCCTTGATGATGGCTAAATCCTCGCTAATGGAGGATTTGGCGGAATTGTAGCGCTCTGCAAACGTCGTCAACGGGATAAGGGAATGGGGGCGGACCAGCAGGTACTGGGTCATTTCCACCAATCTTGCGCTTCGTTTTAATTTCTTCATGCGACACCCCAAATCCGAATATTATAATCTGAATATATCATTAGTGTACGGTTTTTATCAACCTCAACTATGTAAAAGAAGTTAACACGCAGAGATAGATGCTTTTTCCAAGAAGAAGGCTGTCTTTCGGCGGGCAACCCGTCCCCGGTTTCCTTTTGGTCAGATCGGTCTATGGAAACCCTTTCCTTATGTAAGCAATCTTACCGCGTAAACATCCTTGCAGAAGCCGCGGAGCCCGTTATACAGCTTCTCCGCCTTCGTTTCCTTCGCCACCAGGCCGAAAACCGTAGGACCGCTTCCCGACATGAGAACACCCTCCGCACCCATGCGCTGCATGCATTCCTTGAGCTGCCGAACCTCGGGATACAGCTGCAGAGTCACGTCCTCCAGCACATTGCCGAGGGATCCGCAGAGCCGGTTGAAATCTTGGGTGCCGATAGCCTCGATGACGGACTTCGTATCCGGGTGGCGGCGGATTTCCGATGCCTTGAGCCGGCCGTATACATCCGCGGTCGAGACGTTCAGCGGGGGCTTGGCCAGCACGACCCAGCACTGGGGCGGAGAGGTAATGGGCGTCAGCTTCTCCCCCCGGCCTGTAGCGAGAGCCGTCCCTCCCTGAATGCAGAAAGGGACGTCAGAGCCGAGCTCCGCCCCAAGCGCTTTCAGTTCCTCGAGCGGGATGTTGAGGTTCCACAGCCGGTTTAATCCGCGGAGGGCGGCCGCCGCATCGCTGCTTCCTCCGGCAAGCCCCGCGGCAACGGGAATTTTTTTGTCCAGGTGAATATAGACGCCCTTGCGGACGTGATAACGATCCTTGATTAACCGGGCGGCCTGAAAGGCCAAATTCTTCTCATCCAGGGGGATATACCCCGCCTGGCTCGAGATAATAATGGTGTCGCGCGACAGCTCCTGCATCTCCAGGCGGTCCGCCAGATCGACCATGGTCATCACCATCTCGACTTCGTGGAACCCGTCCTCGCGTTTATATAGTACATCCAGGGATAAATTAATTTTGGCCGGAGCCTTTTCCATAACCTTCATGCCAAGCACCTTCTTCCGCCAACTTGTCCGTGTCTGTTTCGGCTTTAGCATATTATAACAAACGAACCTCGGAAAAACATCTTTCCGACCGCTCTCCCCATGCGGTTGGTCCACCGGCGGTTCCCGCTGTATGTCCTCCTCCAGGGGACTCGGCGGGAAGGCATAGCTCGCACCCCGGTCACAAAAAAGAGCCGCAGCGCATGCGCTCCAGCTCCCGTCGGTTTACCGCCCTTTGCGCGCCGCCTGCTCCGCCATCTGGATCGCGCGTTTGACCATGTTGCCGGCGTCCTTCGTCGTAATGCCTCCCCACCCGTCCTTCTGGATGGTATCGGCGAAGCCAAGATCCTTGGCCAGCTCGTACTTCAGCTCTTCCGACATAACTCCCCGTCTTCTGCGTCCCATGAGCCAACCTCCTTCTCGTTTTCCTTCGGTTCACGCGAGAACCGGCTGGTCCTCCCCCCTAGTATGCTTCTTTTGGGCAAAATAAAAACAGCCGGCCTAAGCCGGCTGCCGTTCTATTCCGTAAAGTTAATGCTGTAAGTAGGTGATGCGAACTTGTCCTTCATCCTGGCATACAGTTACTTCCACGGACTCGGTCAGAATGTCCGCATAACTGTAGGAAACGCGCTTGAAGGTATGCTGTTCTTCATCAAGCTTCACGATAAATACAGAAGGGTAGGTCTCTTCCAATACACCGGATCGTTCGATGGTCTTTCGTCGACCGCCGTTTGCCCGCAACATGATTTTCTGCCCGACGTGGGGCTCCAAACTGCGTTTGATCTCCAACAGCGCATTTTTAGCCATTGTCTGCAACCACCTCTTTCCACTACTCATTATAACAGGAAAAGAGGTCATTGTCAAATCGATCAAATATTATATCAATAGGCTTGAGCAGTTGTCAACGGCGTATTTCGGCAGTCTACCCTGATTATAGGGAAGGATTCTCGCTCATTGTTCACATTTTGTTCAAATTTAAACCGATTCTTGAGCCGGCTTCTTTGTTTTGGCTTACCCATTTCGCATTGGGCAGACCAAGCCGGAAGCAGCCCCTTGTTTCCACCCCGCCCACCCCTTCCAGACCGGCCAGGGTGTTCGGAAGGACATCTGACAGCTGCACGGTATCCTTAAACGGCGTAAAGGCCACCTTGGACGCGACATAGAGAGGATCCAGGGCATGAATCAGCACCCGGCCCGGGGAGCTGGCAAAGTTGGCCCCGGCATACAGCAGCGCTTCAAAATGGGACTGGCAGGCACCCGCCACCACCACCAGTCCTTCCCGGCTTCTCTCGTATTCCCTGGCCGTATGGACGGCGTTAACAAAATGGTGAGAGTTCTTGTAACTGGCCAGACTGTGGATATCGATTTCCCGCTTCTGCTTGAGAAGGCCGTCGTGACCGGTCAGTACGACAATATCCGGCTTCACCTGGGGAAGCAGCCGCTGAAGCGCCAGGGCCATGTTCGGCTCCGACACATAATAGCCGGCCGCGGGAATCCGCAGCTCCTTATAGAGAAGCAGGCACTTGCGCAAATAATTCGGATCCCCGTCCAGGTGCAGAACCGTTCCCGGCACTTCAAAATAATGCTCCGCCATCGGCAGGCGTCCGCCTGCCCGCTGTCTCGTCTCGCTGTGCCCCCGGCGGAACATGTCGAGCTGCCGAACCGACCGGTTGATCCGGTACCGGAGCTCGGCGGACCGGCGGTCATGCTCGGACGGCCGGAACGGGCTCAAATCGGAAGCGGGCGAATCGGCGAGCAGCCGGAATTCCACCCCTTTCAGCAGAACCCTTTCCCCGTCGGCCCCCTGAATCTTAAATACGACGTCCCCGCCGTAGGATTTGCGGACTACCAGATCCCCTTGCCTCATCGCATCATCGCCTCCCTGCCTTTATCCTATGGCAGGGCTGGGCGTTTGGTGTTTAGGAATTCAAATGCCGCTTCAGAATGCCGCTCAGCCGGGCATATTCCTCAATCGACAGCGTCTCTCCCCGCCGGGAGGGTTCTATGCCGCTCTCCTGGAGCACTTTGTCCAGCTTGTCCCTTTCTCCTTTGGCGAAGAAACGGCTCAGCAAATTGTTCGAAATGGTTTTGCGTCGCTGGGCGAAGGAAGCATGCACCACCTCGAAGAAGAAGCGCTCATCCTCCACCTCGACGGCAGGCGTCTCCCGGATCTTGATCCGGATGACCGCGGAATCCACATTCGGCTGAGGAATGAAGACGGTGTGCGGCACGATGGTCACGAGCTCCGGCTCCCCGTAATACTGCACCGCAATGCTCAGGCTGCCGTATTCCTTCCCTCCGGGCTTGGCGGCCATCCGCTCGGCCACTTCCTTCTGGATCATCACCACGATGTTATCAAGCGGGAGCTTCTCCTCTAAGAGCTTCATGACAATAGGCGTGGTTACGTAATACGGAAGGTTCGCCACCACGCTGATCTTATCCACGTCCGGGAAGGCCTCACGGACCAGCTCCTTCAAATCCAGCTTGAGCACATCCCCGTGAACGATGCGAACATTGTCATAAGGAGCCAGGGTATCGGCAAGAATCGGCAAAAGCCGCTGGTCGATCTCCACCGCCGCCACCCGGCCGGCGGCTTTTGCAAGCTGTTCCGTCAGGGCTCCGATGCCCGGGCCGATCTCCAACGCCCCGCGCGTCCGGTCGAGTCCGGCAGCGGATACAATTTTATCCAGGATGTTAAGGTCGATCAGGAAATTTTGCCCCAGGCTTTTCTTAAGGGAGAACCCATGCTTCGCAATAATTTCCTTTGTTTGGCTGGGAGACGCGATGTCTCCCCGTCTGCTCCCCGTCTGGCTCATGGCGCACTCTCCTCTTCCTCGTCCATCCGGCGGTAGGCCTCGATGAACTCTTCCCTCGATATCTGAAACATGCGGCAGCGCTTGTGAAACTGCTTGCCGTTGGCATAGCCGATGCCCAGCAGCCGGCCCATCCGCATCCTGCGGCTCGCGGCCTCCGGATGAACGACCAGGCCGGCGTCGATCATATCTTCCCACGTGATCTCCGACTCCGCCCGCTGGAAATCGGTCTTAACGTTGTCCAGGGCTTTACGGATCACCTCGGGAGGGGCATTCTCCACACCGATGTCGCCTTTATGGGTAGCCTCCTCCCGAGAGAGAAAGGCATGCTTGCAGCCGGGAACGCGGGCCGTAATCAACCGGCGGAGCTTCTCTCCGGCGTGATCGGGATCGGTCAGGATGATGACCCCCCGGCGCTTCTGGGCGAGCTCGATGCGCCGGTAAACGGCTTCGTTGATGGCCGAGCCGCCGGTTTCAATCGTTTCGGCGTCCACCGCCCGCCGGATCGCGGCCGTATCATCTTTGCCTTCTACGACAATGACTTCTTTGATCATGTATGGATCCTTTCTTACGCACAAAAAGAAGAGGTTCGACGCCTCTTCTTACGATTAAGTATAGTATAACAGAATCAATCCTGACGTATACCATCCGGGAGCTTATCCGTCTCCCGGGCGGTTGGATGCCTATATAAGAGTTACTCGCCTGCCGGCTTGTTAGGGCCGATCACATAGACGGTAAACCCTCTCTTTAAACCAAATTTCTGGGCGTACGCCTCGCTGTCGAAGTAGACATCAATCTTGTTGCCTTTGATGGCGCTGCCTGTATCTTCCGCTCTGCGGTAGCCGATGCCGTCAATGTAAACCCACCATCCCAGCGGGATGACGTTAGGATCCACGGCGATCGTACGGCCTTCGGTAACGGTTGTTCCGGTAGCCGTTTTGCCGTATCCGGCCATGCCGGCGGATTTACCGGTCGAAGCCGGGCCGGCGGAATAAGCGGTAAGCGTAGCATTATTGATGATCTGCTTATACGAAGCAGGAGCCCCTGCTTTGGTGACGGTTTTCGCTTTTGGTGCCGGTGCTGCTGCAGCTGCCGGTGCTGCTGCGGGAGCAGGCTCTGGTGCCGGTGCCGACAAGGCGACTACCGGATTTTTAGTTCCCAGGGCAACGATCTTGTTAACACTTGGGGTTTGGACCGCTTCTCCAAGCGGGTTCTGAGCGACGAGCTTGCCGTCCTCAAAGACCTTCTCGGTCTTAATAACTTTGGTTCCTTCCTTGCCTTCTTGAACCGTTTGTTCCTTGCCCTTCAACAGGTTGGCGTCCTGGCGCGTTTCCGTGGTAAAGGCGATCGGCGCTTGCTGCTCTTCGACTTGCTTCTTAACTCTTACAATCTTGACATCGGTATTGCCGGTAACGCCGGCTTCCAGGGACGGGGTAATCCGGTCTTCCGTTCCCAGGGTAATATCCAATTCGTCCAAAAGACTCGAAACCGTCTTGGCCGTCGTGTACACGGTCCGGGTTTCCCCATCTGCGGTCAACTGCACCGGGGATTTCTGAACGATCGTAAAGGTCGCACCGTCCTTGATTTTCGTGCTGAGGTCGGCGGATAGCTTATCGTGCTTCCCGATTACAATAGCTTGTTCATCCAGTAGGTGCTGCAGGTCCAATTGCTTTGTCTTCACAATGGTTTCCTTGCCGTTCACCACCATTGATACGCTTTTGGTAGCCGTACCGTACAACAACATGAAAAACATGAGGATTACGCTGAGTGAAAAGAGAGTGAAAAAACTTATCATTCGAACGTTTTCATGATTCCAACGCAATGCGAAGGACATGCTGGATGATCGTTTTACATGGGGGTTCTCATACTGAATTGCGCCCACTTCTTCGGTCCTCCTTCAAAGCCTCGCCGTCGACTGTTATGCATGATTATATCTGACGCGACTAAGGGTTTATTTGTACTTTCTTTACGCCAATTCCCGTTTTCGTAAATCGAGTAAAAACGGCAATCCTTGTACTACATTCACCTCCGTGGGTTAAAGTGTGAGCCCGAATGGGACAAAATGGCTTTTTTGGACAACAAAAAAAGCCATAAGAAGAGGAACCTTCTCGTGGCTTTAGCTCATTAGCTAGTAGACAAGCCCGATCAACGTTACCTCTCTCTTCACGCTTACGAGGTTAGCTGACGGATTCGGACAAGAGAGTCGCCCTACTCAGGTCTGCCAAAGACAAACCTGTGATTCACCCCTTTAACCATGATGCGATCGAAAAAGTTCTTCGACCGACCATTTACGGTTCCCCCGTTTCCCATATGGAAACTCAGCGAAATTGGAAAATTGGCATCGGTATTAAGTTATCATGAATGTATGATACGCTGTGAAAGAGAACCTGTAAAGAGGTATCGGCCCGAGAAAAGAAGAAAAATATAACCGATTTAAGGCAAAAAGGAACGATTTCGGAAAAACACACCATAATTATCTCTTTATATCTCGGTTTATCTCCGCTTATTGCCTTCTTTTGAGTTAAATTTTGATTAGGACCTGGTAAAGATTATACTATTCTCGAAATCATGGCGTGATTTTTAGGGTTTATATACTGTCGAAGCGGGTGATGAATTGGAAACGATTTTGCATCTAAAGGGGCTCTATGGGGGGTATCTTCTCAATAAGCCGGTGCTGAAGGATCTGCACTTCTCGGTGGCCAAAGGGGAGATGGTCGGGCTCATCGGCTTGAACGGGGCCGGCAAAAGCACCACGATCAAGCATATTCTCGGGCTGATGAAACCGCAAAAGGGATCCATCGAGGTGCTCGGCCAAACGCTTGGCGACCGGACCCCAGGACACCGCACCTCCATCGGCTATGTACCAGAAAGCCCCGAGCTGTATGAAGAGCTGACCATCCGGGAGCATCTGGAGTTGACCGCTATGGCTTACGGGCTCGACCGCCAAATATACGAAGAACGTGCCGGCAGGCTTGCGGAGCTCTTCTCCATGCAGGATAAGCTCGGCAGCTTCTCGGGCCACCTCTCCAAGGGCATGCGTCAGAAGGTCATGATCATGAATGCGTTTCTTGTCGAACCTCCGCTTTACATTATCGATGAGCCGTTCCTTGGGCTTGATCCTCTTGGAATCCGGTCGCTGCTCGAGCTCATGGTTTCCTTCAAGAGAGCGGGAGCCGGGTTTCTGATCTCTTCGCATATTTTGTCAACGATTGAGAACTATTGCGAGAGATTTGTCGTTCTCCACCGCGGCGTTATCGTGGCTCAGGGGACCCTCGAAGAGATCCGCGCCGCCGCGGGGATGCCGGGAGCTTCCCTGGACAACGTCTTCTTCGAGCTTGTCGGGGGAGGCGGGAAAGGATGAACGGCTTCGAAACGCTGTGGAGGACAAGAAGACAAGCCTTCCTCCGGGAGACCTCTATTTATTGGAGGGATGTGGGCCGAAGCGGCTTTTTCTCTATCCTGATCCTTGCCCTGATCGCCGGAATCTACGGATATGCCAAAGCTCTGAAGACGCTGCCCCCGGATTTCCCCTACTTGTGGATCATCCTTCCGCTGCTTGCCCTGACGGTGGCGTCCGGGCGCATCCGCACCTTCTTGCGGGAGGCCGACCGGGTGTTCCTGCTTCCGGCCGAGGATCGGCTGCAGGGGTATTTCCGGCTTTCGTTCCGCCACAGCTTCCTCATGCAGGGCATCCGGCTTCTCCTGGTGCTCTTGGCGGTGTGGCCGCTGTATCACAAAGGGGCGGGGACGGGCGCCCTTCCTTATTGGTGGCTCGCCGCCTTTCTGCTTTTGACGAAGTGGGCCGGCCTTCTCACGGTCTGGCAGCAGGCACGCTGCGTTTCCATCCGGCACGGCCGCCTCATCGCCGCTTACCGGTGGGCGGCAGGCACGATGGCTGTTTACGGCCTTTTCCGCTTTCCGCTGCCTTATGCGTTCCTTCTTCTGCTCGGATTGGCGCTGACTGGCGTCTTGCTTATCCGCAGCCTTCCGAAATTCCGCATTCCTTGGGAAGCGCTGCTCCGGTACGAGAAGGCGCAAAGGGATCTCTATTATCTTTTTTTCAGCTGGTTCACGGATGTCCCGGCCCGGCCGAATTCCATCAAAAGGCGGATGCTCCTCCCCCGGCTGACCAAGCTTCTGCCGTTTGAGTCCTCATCCGCCTTTTTGTATCTGTATGCCCTGACGTTCCTGCGCTCCGAACTAAGCTCCATCTATTTGCGGCTGCTTGCGGTCGGAGCGTTGTTCCTGATCTTGTTCCAGGGGGAGCTGGCCCAGGTGATCATCTATGGTCTCGCCCTGCTGATCGCCGGGGTGCAGCTGGCCGCTCTCGATCAGGCGCACCGGTACTCCCCTTGGATTCAGCTGTATCCCGGTGGAGAACAAGTGCGGATCCGTGCCGTCACTACCCTTGTGCTCATCGCCTTACTCGTGCAGGCCCTTGTCTTAGGAGCGGCTTCCGCGCTTTCCGGCACCTCATTCTCTCTCTCGGCGCTGCTCACCGCAGCCGGTCTTGCCTACGCGTTCGGATACGCCCGCCTTCTCCTTCCCCGCCGGCTGACCCGGCGGGCGGAGCTTATTTAAGCTTCAGCAGCCGGACGGCGTTCTCCGTCGTGATCCGCGCAAGCTCCTCGTACGGGATGCCCTTCAGCTCCGCGGCGGTTTCGGCGACAAGCCGGACATAGCCGGTCTCATTCCGCTTCCCCCGGTACGGATGCGGAGTGAGGTAAGGGCAGTCCGTTTCCACCAGCAGGCGGTCAAGAGGGGTTTTCTCCAGCACCTCTTTCGGCTGCCGGGCGTTCTTGAACGTAACCGGTCCGCCGAAGGACAGATGAAAATTCATATCGAGGCACTGCTTCGCCGTTTCCCAGCTGCCTGAGAAGCAGTGCATGATACCCCCCACCTCGGCCGCCTTTTCCTCCTTCAGCACCTTCAGAATATCGTGGTGGGCTTCCCGGTTGTGAATGACAAGGGGAAGCCCTACTTTGCGGGCGAGCCGGATCTGTTCGCGAAACACCCGGTCCTGCACATCCTTCGGAGACGTGTCCCAATAATAATCCAGGCCGATTTCTCCGATGGCCACCACCTTTTCATGGGCGCACAGCTCTTCGATCCATTCCAGATCCTCCGGCCTCATGTCCTTGGCGTCCTGCGGATGCCAGCCGACCGTCGAATAAATAAAATCATACCGCTCCGCCAGCTCCAGAGAGCTCGGGATCGTTTCGCGGTTGAAGCCTACGTTGACGATTCTCGTCACTCCATTATCCCGCGCCCGGGCAATCACCTCGTCGCGGTCTTCGTCAAAATCCGGTGAGTTCAAGTGTGCATGGGTATCGGTCAGCATGGTATCTGTTCTCCTTTCCTAACACGGTCTTCCGCCTATTCGGGCTTTCCCGGGCGAAGAATTCTCTTCAGCTCTTCCGGAAAAGACGGGTCCTCCAAAAGCTCCTCCGGGAAATACAAGTGGTGCTCTCCCATATGAATGCCGCTGATCGAGCGAACGATCTCGGACTTCAGGGAAATTTCGACAAGCTCCTCCTTGTGGTCCAGCAGCAGAATGGGCAGCTTCTCCTCCACCTCCCCCGGACGGTACACATCATAGGGCAAATCCGTGGCGAAATCAATTTCGAGGTAATATAGAGGATCCCATCCCGCTTTGATCATCGCCTGTCGAATGGACTCGAGAACGGAAGAATTCTCGCGGTGATCCAGCTCGATATAACGGAACAGTTTACGGTTAAGAAACCGGCGGCACAAATCGGCGAGAACGGGATCGTCCTCCTCCTGCCATAGGGTGAACATCGTCTGCATCACCGATTCGTCCAATCCGTGATAATCCTCCACCGTCAGTCTCTGCTCCAGAAGCGCGCGAATGGGGGGGAGAAGGAAGCCGAAGGAGTACGCCTCTTCATGGAGCTGCTTGGCTCTTCCGAAGATTTTGCTTAGAAGAATTTCCGCGCTTCTCGTAACGGGATGAAAGTAGATCTGCCAGTACATTTGGTACCGGGACATCAGGTAGTCCTCCACCGCGTGCATCCCGCTGTCCTTCACCACTATCCCTCTCTTATACGGACGGAGCACCCGGAGGATGCGGTCGAGATCGAAGGTTCCGTAGTTCACCCCGGTAAAATAAGCGTCTCTCAGCAAATAGTCCATGCGGTCGGCATCGAGCTGGGACGAGATCAGGCTGACGACAATAGGCTCCCCGTACGTTTTGCAGATGACATTGGCCACCTTCCGGGGAAAGTCTTCCTCCACCTCCCGCAGGATGGCATTCACTTCGGTGTCGCCCAGAATGATCCGGCACGACCATTCCTCATGATGAACGGTAAACGTCTGCTCGATGGAATGAGAGAAGGGGCCGTGCCCGATATCGTGCAGCAGGGCCGCACACAGGCACAGCAGCTTCTCCTGGCGGGGCCAGTCCGGGTATTCGTTTCGTTCGAATTGGGAGATGATTCTCCGGGTAATCTCGTACACACCCAGAGAATGGGAGAAGCGGCTGTGCTCCGCGCCATGAAAGGTCAGAAAGGAAGTGCCCAGCTGCCGGATTCTTCTCAATCTTTGGAATTCCTTGGAATTAATCAAATCCCAGATCGTCTTCTCCTGAACGTATATGTACTTGTGAACCGGGTCTTTAAAGACTTTTTCTTCTTTCAGCAGCTTGTCCATTCTCCACACTCCTCCATCTTTCGACATTCGACTTTCGCGTTTGTCGAAATTTGTCGTAATAAATCTTCCAATTGTTCTATGAAGCTAACTGGCTCTAACGCCTTCTATTAGAATTTATCAACGAAAAACACCCGTAATCAAGCCTATTTTACGGTATAAAGTCACAACTCTATCACATACCATATTTTTCAAGTCCAATTAAGTTGACTATTTTGGGAATGGTTGGTATCATGATTTTAAGAACGATGTCGAATTGTGACGATAATTATGTCGGAGGTAGACGTGATATGATGAAATCTACAGGTATTGTTAGAAAAGTCGATGAATTGGGCCGCGTGGTGATTCCTATCGAGCTACGCCGGACATTAGGTATCGGCGAGAAGGACGCTCTTGAAATCTACGTGGACGGCGAACGCATCATGCTGAAAAAGTATGAACCTGCCTGCATCTTCTGTGGGAATGCGGAGAATGTTACATACTTCAAAGGAAAAATTGTTTGCAACGATTGTGTATCCGAAATGCCGGTGCCAGCCGCTAAATAATTTGTTAGTGTCTAATTTATCCATTTGGTGTATACTATAAATATCCTATTGGTATTTCTAACCTTTTCTATATCTCCTTTCTTCCCTAAGCGTAACGGCTGGTGATTTTCACTTTGCTGCTTAGGGATCTTTTTTTGTCCTGAGGTGCCGACTGCCTCTAACGCAATCAGCCTTGCGAGTAAGAAACGGGGTCCTTTCCCGGCTGCTCTGTCGGCAAGACCGCTATACGGATGCACGCGATTCGAGCTATCTATAGTGGGTTTATTCTTTGCGAGAAAGGAGCAGGGTCCTTTCCCGGTTACTCTGTCGGCAAGACCGATTAACGGATGCGCGCGATTCGAGCTATCTCCAGTGGGGTCAGCCTTTGCGAGAAAGGAGCTCGTTGTAAATATCCCGCTTGGACACGCCCCGGTCGGCAGCCGCCCGTTTCATGGCGCTTTTGCGGTCCTCTCCCTGCTCCTCGTAGCGCTCCACATGCTCGGCGACGCTCAAGTCCTTCCACCAGGCCTCCTCCGTAGAGGCGGCCCCTTCTCCCCGGTCCACCACCAGGCAGTATTCACCTAGGGGAGGATGCTCCTCCAGATGAGCGAGACACTCGTCGAACGTTCCGCGAACCGCCTCCTCGTAGCGCTTCGTCAGTTCCCGGACCAAGGCAACCCGACGGTTGCCCCATACCTCCCTCATGGCGGCGAGGGTCTTCGCTACCCGGTGCGGGGACTCATAGAACAGCAGCGTAGCGGGAACGGAAGCGAGACCGGCCAGCTCCTCGTGAAGCTTCCGGCGCTCCCGGGGAAGAAAACCGGCGAAGAAGAAGCGGTCTGTCGGAAGCCCCGAGATGATCAACGCCGATAGAGCAGCATTCGCGCCGGGCACGGGAATCACGGCAATGCCTTCTTCCACCGCCTCACGGACGAGCTCATAGCCCGGATCGGAAATGCCCGGAAGGCCCGCATCCGAGACGAGCGCCACCTTCGCTCCTTCGGCAAGGAGCCGGATCAATTCCCTTCCGCTCGCCTCCTTGTTGTGCTCATGATAGCTGACCAGACGGGTGCCGATGTCGAAATGAGTAAGAAGTTTCCGTGTCTGCCGCGTATCCTCGGCCGCAATCCAGTCCGCCTCCTTCAACGTCTGAACGGCCCGGAAGGTCATGTCCTCCAGGTTCCCTATTGGCGTCCCCACCAGGAAGAGCATGCCCTTCCCCGTCTCATTCTGAAAGCTCTTCTGGATGTTCACGTTCTTCCCTCCTGTTCCCGGCCTCCGGCTTTCCTGCGGGGCCTCCATAGTAAATCTCCATCAGCTCATCACAATAGTCCGTCCGATTTTTGTAGACGATTAGCGGCGGAAGCAGCCGGACGTCGGGCTTCGCGTCCCTCATCGCTTCCACAAGAATCATGTTCGCCTCTTCTCCGGCGCGGGGATGAACGAACCGCAAGCGCTTCGGCTCCAGCTTGTATTGCCGCATAAGGCAGAGGATGTCCGTCAGCCGGGAGGGGCGGTGTACCATGGCCACCTTTCCTCCGGTTCGCACCAGCTTGGCACAAGCGGCGATCACCTCCTCCAGCGTGCTGTAAATTTCGTGACGAGCGGCGGCAAAATGGGGGTTACCGTTCTGCTCCCCCGCCACTACCGGCAGGTAGGGCGGGTTGACGGTCACCAAATCAAACACACCGTAGCCGAAGTGGGTATGGCTGTTTTTCAAATCCTGGTGAAGCACCTGGATCTGCTCTTCCAGCCGGTTAATCTTGACGTTGCGCTCCGCCATATCGGCGAGCCTCTCCTGGATTTCCACCGCCCAGATCGGGGCCTTCGTCCGCGTGGTAAGCAGCAGTGGAATGACCCCGTTGCCTGAGCATAGATCGAGAATCCGGCCGCGCACCGGCACTGAGCAGAAGCGGGCCAGCAGCACGGCGTCCATGGAGAAGCTGAACACGTCGTCGCTCTGTATGATTTTCAGGTCATTGGTTAACAAATCGTCCACACGCTCGGTCGGTTGGAGCGGGATCGTCATGGTAGGGTCCTCCTTCCGGAAAGGGACGTCACTCCTCGGGAGGCGGTCTTCCGGGTAAGCTGGCAGGCTTGCCGCATTTCAAAAAAAGCCGTAGAGATCCGATCTCTACGGCGAACGGGTATGAAGGGCATGGTTTGCGAGGTACCACCCTCAGCAGCCCTATTTATTAAGAAAGGATAAGCAGAAGAGACAATCCCCTTCGGTTCGAAGATGGCCGTAGTACACGTTGCAGATATGAAAGCCTTCGTTATACAACCGGGCCAGGTTGTCATAGCCTTCTCCAATGACCGCCGTTTCTTTCTCCGACGGCTGTTTGGCTTTGACAGGCTCCTCCTTGGACAAAAGCTTGCGCAGCTGTTCATTCTCCTGAGTAAGCCGGTTGTTCTCCTCGAGCAGTTCCACGATGGTTTTCTTCAACGAACCAAGTTCGGTATGGGTCAGCCCCATCCTCTCTTCCATTTGTTCCACTTGAAGGAAAAGATTTTGTTTGTCCACGGTTTCACCTCAGCGATTAAATCGGCTACTCTTGCTCCGCCACGTCATCCGACGGCAATTCGACCACCTTTCCCGTTTCAAACAGGTGCACCTTAACCAGCCTTTCCCCGGTATTGAGGCTCAGCACCTTGCCGGCTCCGTGGGAGGTCAGCACCAGCTTGCCTACACGCGGCAGCTCGTCCTTAACACTTTCATAGTTATCATGCTCATATTTCAAGCAGCACATAAGCCGTCCGCAAAGACCGGAAATTTTGGTGGGGTTGAGAGAAAGATTCTGGTCCTTCGCCATCTTGATGGAAACGGGCTCGAAATCCCCGAGGAACGTCGAGCAGCACAGAATCCTTCCGCACGGCCCGATTCCGCCCAGCAGCTTGGCCTCGTCGCGAACCCCGATTTGGCGGAGCTCGATGCGTGTCCGGAAGATGCTTGCCAGGTCCTTAACCAGCTCACGAAAATCGACACGTCCTTCGGCGGTGAAATAAAAAATGACTTTGTTGCGGTCAAACGTATATTCCACATCGACCAGCTTCATCCGCAGGCCATGCTCCCTAATCTTGTTCTGGCAAATGCCGAACGCGTCGACGGCAGCCGTCCGGTTGCCTTCCACCAGCACGGCGTCGTGATCGTTTGCGATCCGGATCACTTTCTTGAGCGGAAGCACGACATCGTTCTCCGGAACTTCTCGTTTGCCGATGACGACTTTGCCGTATTCCAGTCCGCGCGCGGTATCCACAATCACATTATGGTCCTTCTCCACGGGAAGATCGATAGGGTCAAAATAGAAGACTTTGCCGGCTTTCTTGAAGCGCACCCCTACTACAGAATACAAAACTATCCCCCCTGTATATCAATCAGCAGCTTTTCCAAAGCGAGCTGAGCATTTGCATGAAATCGCAGTCTTTTCTGGGCTTCTACAATCTTCTCGATTCCCCCAACCCAGAATTTAGCTTCCTTACTCAAGGCGAGCCTCGCCAGCTCGTCCCTCTGATCTATATAAACGACATTATCTTGGTTGCCCACCTGCAGATGAATCATATCCTTGAACCAGAGAATCCATAAATCCAACAGGGCCGGCACGCGCTCGGCCAAATCCGTCTTGATGACCTTCTGCTGGACGGTCAGCAGCGCAGCCGGGAACCGCGTCAGCGTTTCCCTGGCCAATTGTACCACTACGTTTCTTGCCTCAGCAAACCAGGGAGCCTCGACCAGCTCCCGGGCTGCCTTCATCCCCGCGGCCAGCTGCACGGCCGGAAGCACCAAAGTCACCGACAGGCCGTCCTCCTGGAGACGGGCGGCCATGACTTTCGGGTCCATCGGAACGAAGGGAATTCCCTGTGCCCTCGATTGAATGGTGGGAAGCAGCGCATGGGCGTTCTCGGTGATGAGAATGGCCATGATGTCCGACTGGGGTTCTTCCAGGAACTTCAGCAGCGAATTGGCGGCCTGAACCGTCATTTTATCGGCTTCGTTCAGGACATAGATCTTCCTCTTCGAATCCGTAGATTTATACGAAAAGCCCTTTTGGAGCTCCCGGATCTGTTCAATCTTAATGGATGCTCCATCCGGCTCCACCCAATAGAAATCGGGATGGTTGCCGTGTTCCACCTTCCGGCATTCAATGCATTGGCCGCAGGCGTCGTCCTCTCGCTCCAGGCAATAAACGGCCTGGGCGAGCTTGGCTGCCATCCGCTTCCGTCCGGACCCGCTCGGTCCGCTGAATATATAAGCGTGGGACAGCTTGTTATTCCTCAGGCCGTTTCGCAGAAACCGTTTGGCCTGTTCCTGCCCCGCGATTGTATCAAAAGACATTATGCTTCGCCTCGCCAGGTAATCAGACTTCTATTAGAAAAACAAATTAATCAGCATCCCCCGGATTTCTCCGATCTTCTGCAGCAGTTCGATCCTTCCCTGCTCTTGGTCAAGCAGGTCGTCGGCCATTCCGACCAGCGCCTCATCGATCTCCTCCAGCAGCTTATAGCGCTTCGTCCGGCCCCGCCGGTCCCACCCGCGGGTATCCCGCAGTACGATTCCGCGCCGGGCCGTCTCTTCGAGAAACCGTTTTACGAGCAGCTTATACTGCCTCAGCTCCCGCACCGTCATCGCTTTGGAAAGCCGCTCCCCTTGAAGATGAATTTGCTCCATAATCCGGTTCAGCTCCTCGTGAGAGGCCCGGACGTCCTGGTGCTGCATCATTTCTGAGAACGATTTCTGCTGCACATGGGCGGGGTTGGAGCTGTCCGGCAGCTTGATGTCCTTGCCAAGGGGCCTCCAGCCCGGGTTGATCTTCATCAGAAATGCTCGAATCGCTCAACCGGCAGAACAAAAACCGCAGCGCCGCCGACCTGTACTTCCACCGGGAAAGGAATATACGAGTCCGTCGTTCCCCCCATAGGAGAGACCGGCGTAACCAATTGATCGCGTACCTTGCAGTTAGCCTTGATGACCTGCATCACTTCCTGGGTCCGCTCATCCTCGATCCCGATCATGAACGTCGTATTGCCCGCTTTCAGGAAGCCTCCGGTACTGGCCAGCTTCGTTGCGCGGAATCCCGCCTTGATCAGCGCATTGGACAGACGGTTGCTGTCCTTATCCTGTACGATCGCTACAACCAATTTCATAACATTACCTCCTTTATTATTATACCTTATCCCGTCAACTAAAGGGGCAGCAATTGAAGGCAGTCTTCCAGAATCTCAGCAAAAATGGCATCCGGACTCCGGTCCGCCTTCACCAGCCTCACCCGCACCGGCTCCGCCTCCGCTATCGCAAAGAAGCCTTCCCGCACCTTACGATGGTACTCCAGCCCTTTTTGCTCGATGCGGTCAAGCACGGCCGGACTCCCTCCGCCGGCCCGGTTCAAGAGCCTCTCCCGGCTTACCTCGGGGGAGACATCCAGCAGGTACGTCCGGTCCGGCTTTAATCCGGAGGTGGCGAATCGGTTGATGGCCTCCACCGCCTCGCGGTTCATACCAAGCCCGTAAGCCTGGTAGGCCACGCTCGCATCCACGAACCGGTCGCATATCACGAGCCGGCCTTGCTCAAGCGCGGGAAGAATTTTCTCCTGCACGTGCTGGGCGCGGGATGCCGCATACAACAGCACCTCCGACGGATCCGCCATTTCTTTGTTCTCGGGGGAAAGAATAATTTCGCGAATCTTGTCGCCGATCGCGGTTCCCCCGGGCTCCCGGGTGACCAGCGGGTCCTGCCCCAAGCGGCGCAGATGCTCGGCCAGCCGGTGCAGCTGTGTCGTTTTACCGGAACCGTCAGGTCCCTCAAAGGTTATAAATACGCCTTTCACATGTGCCTCCTGCTGTCGGTATAAGTGGTATCGCATGGCTCTTCTTGCCTCATCGCCCTACTATATAGTATGCGGGCTAATCGGGGCGTTCCATCCGTTTGGTCCATCTTCTTCTATCTGTAGAGTTCGAAGCTGCGGATCGCGGGCCCCTTGAAAGCGGGCGCCCCGATCCCGGAGACCGGCGAGCTCCTTCACCGCCGCCGCGGTAATCCGTTCCCCGGGATAAAGCACCGGGATGCCTGGTGGGTAAGGAATGACCATCTCCGCCGCCACGCGGCCGGTACACTGCTCGAGTTCCAAGGCTTTCACCTTAGTGGAGGCTCCCGGAACCGGTCTGGCAAAAGAAACGGGCGCCGATAAAGGAAGAAAAATCGGCTTATTAGGGATATTCGTCGAAAGAAGGCCGTTTTCCTGCTTATTCGGCGCTTCTTCCCTTGTTATCTTATGCAGCGCTTCGAGCAGGCGGTCTGCCTCTTCCTTCGTCGTAGCGAGGCTGCAGCATAACAGCACATAGCGGATATCCGCCATTTCCGCCATGCAGCCGCAGGCTTCCAGCTTTCCCTGCAGCTCGAAGCCGGAGAGGCGATTTCCCTTCATCCTAAGGGTGAGCTTAAAGGGATCGAGCGCCGAATAAGAAGCCGCCCCGTCACGGTCGATCATTTCCCAGTCCGGCATCTCCCGGATTTCCCGCCGGAGCTGGCGCAGGACCCGAAGACCACTCTCGATCCACTCTTCCCCTCTTGTATGAAGCTGGCGCCGGCTGAGATCCAACGAAGCCATCAGCGGATAAGAAGGGCTGGAGGACTGCACCACCCCGAGGTTATGTCGAATCAGGTGCCGGTTGACCCGGCTGCCCTGCAGGTGCAGCATTCCTCCCATGGTGAGGGCGGTCAGCATTTTATGAGTGGACTGGACCACAGCGTCCGCCCCACAGGATAAAGCCGAGGGAGGCAGGTCCGGGTGAAAGCCGAAGTGAGCCCCATGGGCTTCGTCCACCAAGAGCGGGATCCCATGGGAATGCGCCAGCCGCGCGAGCTCCGTCAAATCGGCTGCGAGTCCGTAGTACGTCGGGTTTGTGAGGAAAAGCCCTTTAGCCTCCGGGTAGGCAGCCAACGCCCGCTCCACCTCTTCCACGCTTACCCCGAAGGTCAGTCCGCTTGCCCTGTCCCACTCAGGTGTCAAGAAAACAGCCCGGGCTCCCGCTAGAGCGAGTCCGTTAAGTACTGATTTGTGCACCGTTCGCTGAACCAGCAGAAGTTCCCCCGGGGCGCAAACGGACAAGATCATAGCCAAGTTCCCCGCCGTGCTCCCATTCACCAGAAAGAAGCTTTCCTCCGCCCCGAAGCATTGGGCCGCCAAGGCTTGCGCTTCCTTAATTACCCCTTCCGGCTGGTGCAAATCGTCCAGTCCGCTAATCTCGGTAACATCCAGTTCCATGACGGAGCCCAGATAAGACTCCGCGGCCGGGTCGAGACCTTGCCCGTTTTTGTGCCCGGGGACATGAAAGCTCGCGGTCCTCCGGTTATGATGCTCCACCAATCTATCGTAAAGCGGTGCCTTGTGCCTGTTCATTCGCTGCCCTCGCTTTGGCCATCGTCATTAAAAAAAGAGAATAAGCCGCCGGCCTATCCTCTTTTACTATATGAAAAAAACGCATGACGATAAAGTCTTTTCTCTCATGCGTTCTTCTTGTACCAGATTTGCCTCATTTGATGAATGAAAAAAGGATACTTCTCGTCGCGCACATCCGTCTGAACCATTTCCGCTTCGCATTCCACGCAGATAAACTCCGTCACAATATGGATGCCTTCCCTGCCCGTTTCTCCGCAGATGATGCACGTTCCGCCGGTTTGCTGCTCCATTTCGATTCACCTCAATCTTGTTTTCTATAAGTATACCCGAAAAGAAGACTTCTAAACTTCCCTCCCCTTTCTATATTCCTATGATAAAGCACCCGGTCCGGTGTCTGTACCACAAAAAAATTTTAGGCGGCCGCCTTGTTTCGACGGGCTTCCGTGCCGATATATAAGGGGTATCTTACTGACGGAGGACCCTATGAAAGAACGCGGACTTTCCACCGATTCGACCATCTACAATTATACTCTTGTACGCAAGGTGAGCCCGAGGTTTCCTCATTCGCTTGGGCACCTTCTTTTTCTCGCGGCCGGCTGCCTTGCCATTCTTCCCCGGACCGGAGGCTGGAGGGGATTGCTCTATCTCGGCGTCTCTCTTGCAGCCGTTTCTCTATGGCAGGGCAGCATTCTCTATCTCTACTTATGGTTTCGAGGAAGACCGCCCGGCGCTGCTTGGACTTATCACTGGACCCTGCCTTGGCTCGGTTGGCTGCCGGCCGGCTTTCATTCCTTCTCGGGCTTTGTCAAGCTGCTTGGCCATCTCACGTGGGTCGGCCTGGCCGGATTGAGCCTTACGTACCTATGGCTTCCCCGGGAAGCCTATGCTCTGCTTCTGTTCGTGCATCTGTGGATGCTGCACCCCCGCTACATCCTTTTGCTGAAGTTCCGTAAGCTGAAGAGAGGCGGCCTTATCAAGGTTCTCCAAAAGGACGTCTCCTACTATTTGTCGTGACGGGCCGATTTCTAACCCTCTTACTTCCACTATTGAAAAAAAGCCTATCTGGCATCAAGCCCGAGAGGCTTTCTGCCTCGTTGGACCAGCGCATTTCTAAGACAGGCTTCGCCGTGGTCTAAGCACCCTCTTCGCTGGAACAGCAAAAAGCCCCTCTGGCTTTAACCAGAGAGGCTTCATTTCGCTTGGCCATCTACTCTCCCAAGACAGGCTCCGCCGTGGTCAAGTCCCCTCTTGCTGGAATAAGGAAAAGCCCCTCTGGCTTTAACCAGAGAGGCTTCATTTCGCTTGGCAACGTCCTACTCTCCCAAGATCCTGCGATCTAAGTACCATTGGCGCTGGAGGGCTTAACGGTCGTGTTCGAGATGGGAACGCGTGGTTCCCCTCCGCCATCATCACCAAACGTCAGAGTTTGCACCCTGAAAACTGGAATCGAAGTTTACGTTGTTTCATCCTTTGCTCCCCTACTTCGTGCTCTCGGGGTCCCCGAAAAGTAATCGGAATCACCTTCGAAGCCTCTGCTTCACTTTTTGGGGTGTAGATTAAGCCCTCGACCGATTAGTATTCGTCCGCTGCATGCCTTACAGCACTTCCACGCCGAACCTATCTACCTCGTCGTCTACAAGGGGTCTTACTAATTGGGAAATCTCATCTTGAGGGGGGCTTCACGCTTAGATGCTTTCAGCGCTTATCCCGTCCGTACTTGGCTACCCAGCGGTGCTCCTGGCGGAACAACTGGTACACCAGCGGTACGTCCATCCCGGTCCTCTCGTACTAAGGACAGCTCCTCTCAAATTTCCTGCGCCCGCGACAGATAGGGACCGAACTGTCTCACGACGTTCTGAACCCAGCTCGCGTACCGCTTTAATGGGCGAACAGCCCAACCCTTGGGACCTACTTCAGCCCCAGGATGCGATGAGCCGACATCGAGGTGCCAAACCTCCCCGTCGATGTGGACTCTTGGGGGAGATAAGCCTGTTATCCCCAGGGTAGCTTTTATCCGTTGAGCGATGGCCCTTCCATTCGGTACCACCGGATCACTAAGCCCGACTTTCGTCCCTGCTCGACCTGTACGTCTTGCAGTCAAGCTCCCTTCTGCCTTTGCACTCTGCGAATGATTTCCAACCATTCTGAGGGAACCTTGGGGCGCCTCCGTTACACTTTAGGAGGCGACCGCCCCAGTCAAACTGCCCGCCTGACACGGTCCCTCTCCCGGATTCACGGGAGGAGGTTAGAACCTAGATACGATCAGGGTGGTATCCCAACGTCGCCTCCTCACAAGCTGGCGCTCATGATTCTCTGGCTCCCACCTATCCTGTACAGATCGTACCCAAGTCCAATATCAAGCTGCAGTAAAGCTCCATGGGGTCTTTCCGTCTTGTCGCGGGTAACCTGCATCTTCACAGGTATTAAAATTTCACCGGATCTCTCGTTGAGACAGCGCCCAAGTCGTTACGCCATTCGTGCGGGTCAGAATTTACCTGACAAGGAATTTCGCTACCTTAGGACCGTTATAGTTACGGCCGCCGTTTACTGGGGCTTCGGTTCACAGCTTCGCTTGCGCTAACCGCTCCCCTTAACCTTCCAGCACCGGGCAGGCGTCAGCCCGTA
>NZ_CP130318.1:15000-172500 GCF_032268605.1 Paenibacillus aurantius | reverse complement strand
CTCCACCGGCTCAACGCGGGCCAGAGGAGTCAGCTTGCCGGTACGCCCCACGTTCCACACGACGGAAAGCAGACGGGTCGTCGCTTCCTCTGCCTCGAACTTGTAGGCTACGGCCCAGCGGGGGAATTTATCCGTGTAGCCGAGCACTTCCCTCGTCCTCATGTCGGTGATCTTCACGACGCTTCCGTCGATCAGGTAATCCATCTGCAGCCGGGTTTCGGCAATCCGCTCCACCTCTTCGGCCACTTCTTCTATAGAATGAAGGAACTTGATGTAAGGATTGACCTTGAAATGGTTGTCCTTCAGGAAGATGACCATCTCCTGGTGATCGGTGAACTGAAGGTGGTCGGCGTAGCCCACATTATAGAAAAAGGCGTCCAGCTTCCGCGTGGCGGTAACGGCCGGGTTGAGGTTCCGCAGCGCTCCTGCAGCGGCATTGCGCGCATTTTTCAAGGGCTCGGCCGCGGTACGGTTGTACTCCTCCAGAACGGAGAGGAACATCAGTCCTTCTCCCTGAACCTCTATCATCCCCTCGGAGTAGGGAATGCTCAAAGGAACGGAGCGGATGGTGCGCACCTGCGGGAGAATACTCTCTCCCACGACCCCGCTTCCGCGCGTGGAAGCTTGAACAAGCTCCCCGTTATCATAGGTCAGGTTGAGCGTGAGGCCGTCGAACTTAAGCTCGACGACGAAGGACAGAGGAGGCAGCGGATCGTCCGGATGGTTGTTGTTGTACTGGTCCACGAGCTTGACGGCGCGGTTGTACCAGGCCATCAGATCGTCCTTGTTCTGGGCTTTGTCCAGACTCCAGAGACGGGCCTTGTGCCGGTGCTCGGCAAAGCCCTTGAGAAGCTCTCCTCCTACCCGCTTGCTGGGAGAGGACGGCAGAATGACCCCGCTTTCCCGCTCGAGCTCAAGAAGACGGTCGTACAGCTTGTCGTACTCCTTGTCGGTAAGCTCCGGGGTGTCCAGCGTGTAATAAAGGTAATTATGCCGGTTAAGCTCGGCAATCAGGCTCTTCATTTCCTCCAGGGATTCCCCGCCTGCCTGGGGTTGGGCCGTTTGATCCGCCACCGTTCCTTCATCCTTTCCATCGGTTCCCAAAATTTACTCTTTCGTAATCGGGGCAAACTTAGCCAGCAGCCGCTTCACGCCGACCGGGGCCGGGAAGGCGATGTGAAGCTCGGTATCGTCCCCGCTGCCTTTGACGGAAGCGACGACGCCCGTCCCCCACTTTCCGTGGGAGACGCGGTCGCCGACTTTGTAGTCGAGCACCGTGTTGACCGTAGCCGCGACCGGCTTCGCCCTGGCGGGGGCTGCCGCCGCCCTCGGAGCCGCCGTACTGCCGCCCCAAGGAGGAGTTATGCTGCGGCTGTAGCCGGAGGTGCTTCCCGCTCCCGAGCCGAAGCCGGGACGGCTTCCGAAACGGGAAGGCGAGCAGTCTTCCTTCAGTTCATCCGGAATTTCCGCCAGGAACCGGGACGGAGCGTTCGCATTGGTCCGCCCGAACAAGGTGCGCATACGGGCACAGGACAGGAAGAGGGCTTCCTCCGCGCGCGTAATGCCGACATAAGCGAGCCGGCGCTCCTCTTCGAGCTCCTCGTTGTCCATGAAGGCCCGGCTGTGTGGAAAGACGCCTTCCTCCATACCGATGATGAAAACGGTCGGAAACTCCAGTCCCTTCGCGCTGTGCATCGTCATCAGCACGATCGCATCCTTGACTTCCTCCTCTTCCGACTTGTTCATGGAATCGATGTCGGCAATGAGGGCAAGGTCGGTAAGGAAGGAAATAAGGGATTTGTCCTCGTTGCGCTTCTCGAAGTCCATCGTTACGGAGAGAAACTCGTCGATGTTCTCCACCCGGGATTTAGCTTCAAGCGTTCCTTCGCGCAGCAGCTCCTCACGGTATTTGGTCGCTTCGAGCACCTGCTCCGTCAACTCCGTCACCGACAGGTAATCGATCATACGGTTCATATTGGAAATCATCTCGTGGAACTGCATCAGCGCGCCCTTCGCGCGGGAGGTGATATCTAGGGAATGAACATCGTTAAGCAGGGCAAAAATCGACAGCCCCCGCTGGGCGGCCAGCTCGCCGAGCCGGTCCATCGTCGTATCCCCGATGCCCCGCTTCGGCACATTCACCACCCGGGTCAGCGAGATGTCATCATCCGGATTGGAGATGAGGCGCAGGTAGCCGAGAATGTCCTTGATCTCTTTGCGGTCGTAGAACTTGATGCCCCCGACGATCTGATAAGGGATATCGGATTTGATGAGAATTTCCTCGATTACCCGGGATTGGGCGTTGGTCCGGTACAGGATAGCGTGATCGGCATATTTTTTGCCGGCGGACCGGTTTTTATTAATTTGCGAAGCGATGAAGTAGCCTTCCTCGTGCTCCGAATCGGCCTGGTACACTTGAATCTTCGGGCCCTCCGGCTTGCTCGACCACAGGTTCTTCGGCTTGCGGCCCGTGTTGTTGCCGATGACCTTGTTCGCCGCCCCCAGAATATTGGAAGTGGACCGGTAATTCTGCTCCAGCAGAATGGTTGTGGCTTCGGGGTAGTCCTGCTCGAAGTTCAGAATGTTGGTGATATCGGCCCCGCGCCAGCGGTAGATGGACTGGTCGCTGTCCCCCACGACGCAAATCCGGTGATGGCTGTCCGCGATCATCCGGCAGAGCATGTATTGGGCCCGGTTCGTATCCTGGTACTCGTCCACGTGAATGTACTGAAACTTCTTCTGGTAGAAGTCGAGAACCTCCGGCACTTCCGTGAAAAGCTGGATGGTCGTCATGATCAGGTCGTCGAAGTCGAGCGAGTTGTTGCTTCTCAGCTTCTTCTGGTACAGCGTGTACACCTTGGCCGCAATGCCCTGGAAGTAGTCGCCGATCTGAGCTTCAAAACGCTCCGGGGTCACCAGCTCGTTCTTTGCTCCGCTGATGGCGGCCTGGACCGCCTTCGGATCGAATTTCTTCGGGTCGACGTTCAATTCCTTGAGGCAGGAGCGAATGACGGAAAGCTGATCGGTGGAATCGAGGATCGTAAAATTCGAGGTAAACCCGATGCGGGAAATGTCCCGGCGCAAGATCTTCACGCACATGGAGTGGAAGGTCGAAACCCAGATGTCGCGCCCGGACGGGCCGACGAGCTTCTCTACCCTTTCCTGCATCTCTCTTGCGGCTTTATTGGTAAACGTAATGGCGAGAATGCTCCAGGGAGCGGCTTTGTTCGTGGCGATCAAGTATGCGATGCGGTGCGTCAGCACCCGCGTCTTGCCGCTGCCCGCTCCAGCCATAATAAGAAGCGGACCGTCCGTCGCCTCCACGGCCTCCTTCTGCTGGGGGTTGAGCTTGTTAACCGCCTGAAAAATATCGACTGCTGGGTACATAGATATATCTTACCTTTCCTGACCGTCTTTGCCGCGGGAAGCGGAGGACGGACTTTATTTCAAAACCGTGGACAGCGCCCGTTCCAAATCTTCATAGATAATGTTGCCGACCACAATCGTATGGGCCGCTTCCGCCGCCTGCCTAGCCTGTTCTTCACTGGAAATGCCTCCGCCGTAGAAGAGGCGGGCCTCCTCCAGCACATGCTTAGCCTGACGGACCCACTCCATGTTCCCGAACGCACCGCTGTATTCCACATAAAAGACCGGAAGACGGAACAGCTTGTCCGCCAAGCGGGCGTAGGCCTTGAGGTCTTCTGGTTCCTCCAGCTCCTGCGCTCCGGTCAGCCGGGCGGCAGTGGAATCGGGATTCAGGATCACATACCCTTCCGGTACCACCCGGCTCCAGTCGAGCAGAGCTCCGTAATCCTTCAAAGCCTGGTGATGGCGGCCGGTAATCCATCGGCCCTGCTCCGTATTGAGAACGGAAGGTATAAAGTAAAGGTCGAATCCCGGAACGACCGCTTCGTCCGTGGAAATTTCCTGCACGCACGCCACCTCGAAGCGCCGGATGCGCGACATCAAATCAACCGTATTGTCATAGGTAACGCCTGAGGAACCGCCGACCATGATCGCATCGGTGCCCGACAGACAAAGCCTCTCGAGAGCCGACTCGTCCAGGCTGCGGTCGGGGTCAAGCTTGAATACATGCTTCCATGCGGAAATGTTCAAATTCACTTCTAGTGACCCCCGAAAACAAGATATCCCGGTTGAAACAAACGGGACTTCTTCAAGTCTATGACAGCCGTTCCGGAGTGTCAAATCCCTGTTTCCAGTATAAGAAACAGAACCTTTGTTCGCAATAGAAAAAACCCTTCCGGGCCGAAAGCCGGAAGGGTTCTGGTAACCTTTTTGCTGAGGGGATGGGGATTACGCCTTGCCCTTATCGGCGATCTCCTGGAGGGAAGCGGCGGGCACCGAGTAGGCCCAGGCTCCTCCTTCCTTGACGATCCAGACGTTATCCTTATCCAGCTTGCCGTGGAAGGTGGATGAGGTCGTCTTGCCCCCGTCTTCCTCCGTTACGACTATCGTAAGCTCCGGAGCATTCACCGCAACCTCGGACGCCGGCTTCACCAGCTGCTCCGTCGAGAGATTCGTGAGCTGCGTCAGAATACCGGAGCCCTCTTCGGGCTTAAGCTCCTTAGCCCCGATCTTCCACGTGCTTTCGAACACCGATTTGTCCGACTCGGCCTTCTCGAGCTTCCAGGATGTGCCCTTCCAGTCGAACTGCACGGTCTTGACCTTCTCGACGTTTACTTTGACGGCTTGCTTGTCCATAAAATCGAGCGGGGCTTTGGCGAGGTTCTGCAGGTTCGTATCGCTCACCTCATAGACCGCCGGCGAATTATCCAGCTTCACATACGAGCTGCCCGGCACGGGCATCGGACGGCCCACGAGGAGCTTGCGGACGGATCCGTCCTTCAGCGTCACCTGGTACTCCTGCTTCGGCTGTGCGAGGCCGTACTCGGCCAAATCGGCTGCATTGTCCGTCACCTTGCTGTCGTACGTCATAGACGAAAGGGTGCCGATCCATCCCTCCACCAGGTAGGAATTAAGCGGAAGCGGGGAAGGCTTTTTCATTTCCCAGGTGTCGTCCTTGCGGGCAATCTCCACCGCGTCCTGTCCATCCGAATAGGAAAGGGACTGAACGTCCCCTTCCGCCAAGGTCAGAAGCTGCTTCGAAGCTTCGTCGGATGGGGCCTTGAAGTAATCTTTGCTCGAGGCATACCAGAAGCCTCCGATGCAGAGCACCACCAGAATGAGGGTAGGAAGGAGACGCTTCATCCGGCTCTCCTCCTCCACCAGATCAAGCCTCCGGCCAGCAGGAAGAGCGCGGGAATCACGCCGACCGTGCCGATCAGAATCGATTTGCCTTGGGCCGGGGTGAGGACGACCTGCTGCATCTGGGCTTCCTCCTGAGGACGGATCGTGACGGCGTTCTTCTGCTCCTGCAGCCAGCCGACGCTGTTAAGCACGAAGTCGCGGTTGCCCTGCTGGGTAAGCCAATCGTTGGTCAGGAAGCTGCCGTTGCCGATGACAACCGCCTTAGGCTTGCCGTCCTTGTTCTCGACGGCATAGGCCAGATCAAGCGGTCCTTTCACATCCTGATCCGCCTGCTTGATGTCATTCGTGGTCAGGCGCTTGCTGAGCAGCTCATTTATATTCGTTTTGCCGTATGCACTGGTGGAGGTGTGGAGCAGAGCCGTCGCCGTGAAATCGGCGTTCGCCCCATCCTTGGCCAGAGCCAAAGCACCGGGCATGACGGTGATGCGGTCCTGCTGCGACAGCTTATCGGTAATCGTATGGGCCCCGTACTCCGGCACGATCGTCAACGGATCGGTCGAGAGGGACTTTTTGTTCTCGACGGCAAGGGCCTTTACGTTCTTCACCCCTACGGAAGCGAGGACGGCATCCCAGTTCTTCCATTGGTCCATATCCTTCGCGAGCCCGAGGGCGACCATCAGCTTGCCCTTATCCTTCACATAGTCCTGAACAAGCTTTGTCTCCGCCTCGCTCAGGTCGTTCTGCGGCCCCAGAATAAAGAGAGTCTCGGCATCGGCCGGAATGGCCGCTTCCTTCACCAGGTTCAGGTCCTTGACGGTGTAGCCCTCGGACTCCAGAGAGCTGCGGAAGGCGCTCGCGTTAGCAGAGGTCATTTCCCCATGGCCCGTCAGGAAGTACACGGTGTGCTTCTCGTTCGAGGTCAGGCTGAGCACGGCTTGGGTGAACTTCTCCTCCCCCGAGAAGGTATAGGAACCTTCGGCCGCGCCGCTTGCATACAATTCGTCGGCGTAGACGTTCTTCGTCTGGCCGTCCAGCTCGAAAACGATCGTGCCGTACCGGTCAATCTTGTATTTCTCGGCGAGCGTCGGCTTCTGCTTCGGATCGACTTCCTCGAACGTGAACTTGTTGTTGCGCTTGTGGTACTCCTGCAGCAGATCGGTGATCTGGCGGCTCACCACTCCCTGGCCGGGATCCGAAAAGGCCGTGACATGCACCGGCTTGTCGAGCTTCTGCAGCATCGTAACAGTCTGGTCCGACAGGGTGAATTTCTTATTCTTGGTTAAATCCCACTGGGTCCCCTTCAACGAATGGAGGAAGACCGTCAGGACGATAAAAATGCCCACGACCGCCAGAGAAAGCACGACCGCGTTGGTGCCTTTGATCCAGTTCTTCACGGTTGTCTTCCTCCTATCTCCAACGTTTTCTTTCGAGGGTTTGAATGCTCAGCACAATAAAGACAGCGATAAAGCTGATGTAAAAAAGAATATCGGACAGGTCGAGCACGCCCTTCTGCAGGTTGGTGGTCCGGCCGGCGATGGAGAATTGGCCCAGCCATTCCTTGCCCGACGTGTAGACGCTGTAGCCCATCCACTCGATCATCCAGAGCACGAGAAGCATCGCGAAGCCCGCGATCCCCGCCACCATCTGGTGGGCGGACAAGGTCGAGGCGAACAGGCCGACCGCCATCATGGCGGCGCCGAGCAGGAACATGCTCAGGAAGGAAAGCCACATGACCGGCTGGTCCAGCGGGCCGAACGAGGACAAGATGAGAGGGTACACCAAGGCGCCGGCGACCAGAAGGAACTGGACGATCACGGCTGCCAGGTATTTCCCGAGAATGATCTCACCGATCCCCGCAGGCGAAGTCAGGAGAAGCTCGTCGGTGCCGTGGCGAAGCTCATCTGAGACAAGCCGCATGGTCAAGAGCGGAATGACGAACAGGTACACGACCATAAAATTGCCGAACAGCGGGCGGATGTCCACCGTCTGGGAATTCAGGAAGTCCATGCTGAAGAAGAACCCGCTGATCAGAAAATAAAACGCGAACGCCACATAGGCGGTCGGGGAATAAAAGTACATCTGCAGCTCTTTGCGGGCGATGGCCCAGGTTCTACGCATCGGCGGAGTCCTCCTTTCCGTCTTCGATGCGGCCGGCGGCAGCCGGCTCGTCCGTCGTCAGCTTGAGGAAGATATCCTCCAGGCTCAGGCGGTTGCGGCGCATCTCAAGAATGGGATAGCCAAGCTCGGCCATACGGAAGAACAACGCTTCCCGCAGGTCCGCCCGCTCCCGGGCTGTCACTTGAAGCTTGACGGTGGAAGCCGCGTCTTCGGTTTCCGGTTCCCCTGCGGGCTGGCCATTGTCCGGAGCATCCGAATCACTCATGGCTCCCGTTGCGGAAGGCGATTCGGAAAGGCCGGTGGGATCCGCCGGATCCGAAAGACCTTCTGCCTCCGGCGCTTCAGACGTGAGTCCCTCTGTTCCAAGGTCCGCAGCATCGGTTTCGGGAACGGCGGTGAGCGCCGGATCCTCTGCTCCGGCAAAGGCCTCTTCCGGACGGGAGGCTTGCGGGGCTTCCCCGCCGGCTGCTTCCGTCCCGAGCTCGGTGACGGTATCCACGTGCGGAATCCGTTTGATTTCGCTGAGGATGATTTCACGCGGGCCTTTGACTTCCAGGCTCACCTCGAACGTCTCGCCCATCGTCTGGGCAATCCGTTCCGGCTTGTCGTCGAGCACCACGCGCCCCTGGTTGATGATCAGCACGCGGTTGCAGATCGCGTTAACCTCCGGCAAAATGTGCGTGCTGAGCAGAACCGTATGGTTCTCCCCGAGCTCCCGGATCAGCTGCCGGATCTCGATGATCTGCTTCGGGTCCAGTCCGGACGTCGGCTCGTCCAGAATAAGCAGGTCGGGCTGATGCAGGATAGCCTGCGCTAGCCCGAGGCGCTGCTTATACCCCTTCGACAGGCTGCGGATAATCTGCTTCTCGCGGCCTTGGAGACCCAATCGGCCGATTACGTCCGAGATGCGGGCCTTCTGATCACGGGCGGGAACATCCCGCAGGTCCGCGATGAACCTTAAATAATCCCGAACGGACATCTCGGGATACAGCGGCGGCGTTTCGGGCAGGTACCCGATCTTGCGTCTTGCCTTCTTCGGGTGATCGGCCATGGACAACCCGTCCACGACAATGCGGCCGCGGGTCGGGTTCAGGTACCCGGTAATCATCCGCATGGTGGTCGTCTTGCCCGCCCCGTTTGGCCCGAGAAAGCCTACGATTTCCCCGCGGCTCATCGAGAAGTCAATCTCCTCGACCCCGCGCCGGTTCGTATACAATTTGCTGACTTGATGGACTTCCAGCAATGCCTTGCCCCTCCTCTTGTGTTCTGTATGGGTGTACGATTTCTACGTTGCCATGCTTGCAGCATTTTCACTATAGGAAAGCTTCAATAAACCAACCTTAAAGAAAGTTAAAAATAACCTTAAAAAAATGTGTACAAATTGTGAACGAGGCAGACTGGAAGAGGAAGAGGGATTGAGGTAGAGTAGAGGGAGAACGTAGCGGAAGGGAACCACAACGGGAAACAGAGAGAGGAGTTGGAAAGATGGCTGCATCTTTTAGAGCATTGATCGTGGACAAAACGGAGGAGGGGTTCGTCCGTGAAATCCGGGAGTTGACGCGGGAAGACCTGCCGCCCGGAGAGCTTCTCATCCGGGTGCGCTACTCTAGCGTCAACTACAAGGACGGCCTCGCCGGCCAGCCGAACGGGCGCGTCGTGACGGCTTATCCGCTCGTGCCGGGCATCGACCTCGCGGGCGAGGTGGCGGAGTCCTCCGACGCCCGCTTCCCCGCCGGCTCCGAGGTGCTCGTCACCGGCTACGGCCTCGGCGTCTCGCACTCCGGCGGCTACGCCGCCTACGCCCGCGTGCCCGCGGACTGGGCCATCCGCCTGCCGGCCGGCCTGACGCCGCGCGAGGCGATGGCGTGCGGCACCGCCGGCTTCACGGCGGCGCTGTCCGTCGCCCGCCTGGAGGCGGCCGGCCTCGCGCCGGAGCACGGCCCGGTGCTCGTCACCGGCGCGACGGGCGGCGTCGGCAGCTTCGCCGTGGCGATGCTCGCGCAGCTCGGCTACCGCGTCGCCGCCGGCACCGGGAAGGCGGCGGAGCACGCCTTCCTGCGGGAGCTGGGCGCCGCGGAGGTGGTGCCGCGCGAGGAGCTCGCGCCGCCGGAGAAGCCGCTGCCGCTCGGCCTGCCGCGCTGGGCGGCCGCCGTCGACCCGGTCGGCGGACCGGCGCTCGCGCGGACGCTGGCGACGGTCCGCTACGGCGGAGCGGTCGCGGTGAGCGGCCTCGCAGGCGGCACGGAGCTGCCGGCGACGGTGCTGCCGTTCATCCTGCGCGGCGTGAGCCTGCTCGGCATTGACTCCGTGCAATGCCCGATGGAGGAACGCCAAGCCATCTGGCAGCGGCTCGCGGGCGACCTCAAGCCCCGGCGGCTGGAGGCCATGATCGGCGAGATTCCACTCGAGGACGTGCCCGAGGCGATGGACGCCATCCTGCAGGGCCGCATGCGCGGGCGGCTGGTGGTGCGGCTGTAGCGGGAAGGTAACACTCGGCCTTCCCGCCCGGCAAGGGTAGCAAGAAAAGGAAAAGACCAGCCCATAAAAAGAACAGCACAAAAAACCTACCGTTCCGGCTTGCCGCCTAACGGTAGGTTTTTTGGGTTTATCCAATCCGTTCCTTTTGCTCCCCCGCCCCCGTCACTTCACCAGCTGGCCGCGGGTGACACCAAGCTGGTTGGTCGCCTTCAGCTTCTTCCACACCTGCGTGCCGCTGATTTCTCCCCGCAGGGCCCGGCTGTACAGGTCGAGCACTTCCTTGACCTTCTCCGGCGTCTCTTCGAGAAACTCGACGCGGTAGTCGGTTACGCCAAGCTCGAGGAAATTCTTCAAATACTCCGAGCCCGACTGCTCAATCGCGTTGTAAACCGTGTTGCGGCAGCCTTCGTCCACCCGAACCGGGTGGGACATGCCGATGCGGTCCTGCAGCGATACGTTATGCTGCTCGCACGGGCGCCCGCAGTTCGTGTAGTCGGTGCCTTCGCTTAAGAAGGTGCAGTACACGCAGTGCTCCGTATGGAACATCGGCAGATGCTGATGGATGACGATCTCGAGCTTCGACGTGTCCGTCTTGCCGAGCAGATCCAGCATCTGCTGGATGTTCAGGTCGTAGGACGGCGTCACGCGGGAGCAGCCGGCGGCTAAGAACAGGTCGACCGCCTTGTGGTTCGCCACATTAAGCGAGAAATCCCCGATCAGCTCGGGATGATACTCTTCGGGGTGGTTCGCCCGGCGCTCCATATAATAGTAGAGAGCGCCCGTGTTGCGCACGAGCACCGCATCCGGCCGCAGGTTCGTGATGTTCTTGAAATACCCCGTTTCGCCCGGCATATGGATACGCGGCGTAGCCAGAGCGATACGGCGTCCCGCCGCCCGCACGGCCGCAACCGCCGCCGGGAACTGCTTGATGAACTCAAAGTCCGCGTAGATCCATTCGACGTCTGTCTCCAGGACGGCATGCACCTGCTCCAGCGTGCGGCAGAGGGCGGTCAGGCGCGGTGCTGAAGGGATGGCGGGCGTCAAGGCATCGCCGTACGTCTCCACTTCCCGCTTGACATAGGCCCGCGGCTGCTGACGCCCTTCTTCCAGGAGCTCGACGGCGCGGCGGCGGAGCTGGTTCAGCTCCCGCATCGGCAGGATGATGTCCCCGTTCAGCTGCACATCGAGCCCGTCGAGCGCATAGATCGTCCCGCCCAGGCGGCCGAACTGCTCGGCGAACAGCGCTTCGTCCATCGGACGCTTCTGCGCCGTCTCGAGCGGCAGCTCCGATACCACTTCCACGGTGCGGTTCTCGAGCATGTCGGTCCACCAGGTCCGAAGCGGCTGTCCAACCGTGCCGAGCACCTTTACGCGAACCGGGAACGTCCGGTACGGCTTGTCGGTTTCGAACGTCTGGCGCAGCCGTTTGTCGAGGTGCGGGTCGTTCGTTTTCCAGATGCGGTCGCCGACATGGAGCCGTCCCAGGTTCACATCGTTCCGGCCGGGAACGATCTCAATGAGGCCTCCGGGAGCTTCTCCCTCGAGCTTGACGCCTTTGCGGCGGATGTCATAGACGCGGCCGCCCTCTTCCTTCTTGGTCGGGTCGCCGGCATCGAACACGATCCCGTCCCCTCGCTTAACCGGAGCTTCTAGCTCGCACACGACGCCGTCGCGCAGAATCTGCTTCACCCGCCCGAGATATACACCGCGGCTCTTCGGATACGTTCCTTCCACGAGCTTCTTGTTGTTCGTTCCCTTCAGGAAGCCGTGGGTGAAGCCGCGCGAGAAGCTCTGCTCAAGCTCCCGCAGCTCCTCCTTCGTCGGCTGGGGATTCTCCCCGTCGAAATAGCGGTCGATCGCCTTGCGGTACTTGCTGACGACGTTCGCCACATACTCGGGGCTTTTGAGGCGTCCTTCGATTTTGAATGAGGTCACCCCCGCCTCGATCAGCTCGGGCACCAGCTCCAGCGCCGCCAGGTCCTTCGGCGACAGCAGGTAGGCGATGTCCCCCATCGGCTTCTGCACCCCGTCAACCATCAGGTCGTACGGAAGCCGGCACGCCTGCGCGCATTCCCCGCGGTTCGCGGAGCGTCCTCCCCACATTTCGGAGGTGAGGCATTGCCCCGAATACGACACGCACAACGCCCCGTGCACGAACACTTCCATCGGCTGCTTGGCCTGCTCCCCGATCGTCTTGATCTGCTTCAGGTTGTTCTCCCGTCCAAGCACGACGCGTTCGATATCAAAAGGCTTCGTAAACTCGACCGCCTCCGGGGACGTGATCGTCATCTGCGTGGACCCGTGAATCGGGAAATCCGGCGAGATTTCGCGGATCATTTTGACCAGGCCTAAATCCTGAACGATGACCGCGTCCACCCCGGCGTCGATGCATGCCTCGATCAGCTCCTTCGCGTCCGCCAGCTCGTTCTCGAATACGAGAATGTTGAACGTGAGGAAGCCCTTTACTCCATAAAGATGAAGAAAGGACATGATCTCCGGCAGCTCGTCCATCTTGAAATTGTTCGCCCGGGCGCGCGCGTTGAATTTCTCCACTCCGAAAAAAACGGCATTGGCCCCGTTCGCCACCGCCGCCCTCAGGCAATCCCAGTCGCCCGCCGGCGCCAGCAGCTCTATATCTTCCCTGCGTATGGTCCGCATGTTGTTCCTCCCAGTTGAAATCTATCGAAAAAGAAATCTATCGAAAACGGCCGGCTCTCGCAAAGCCGTATCCTTTAAGTTTACCAGAAAACCGGGCCCTGTAACCATAAAAACAACCGGGGAATTAAGTTTTTTCCGTGGAAATTCCGGGATCCGACGCCATTCGGCCTTTGTTAACAAAAAACGCGTAAAATGGTATAATGCCGTTATCCTTACGATAGAGGTAGATTATGAAATATAGGAAGCGTCTCATACCGGCAGCCTTGGTGATGGCACTCCTGGCCTTGGCCGTCCTTTTTTATGTGCGGAAGGTGGACACCGTCCGTCTTCTGTACGTCCTATCTGATTCGGGAGGCGATCTTTCCGCTTACGACAATTTCCGGCAGACGCTTCTCGCCAATGCCGAGGTGGACCAAGCCGCCCTGAACGGGGTAACCAAGCGGCAGTTAGGCTCGTACGATGCCGTCTACCTCGATCCCGCCCTGGCGGGGACGGACCTCCTCAAGGCTTCGGCAAGCAAGCTGGAGGCTTATGTGCGGGAGGGCGGCCACCTGTTCCTTGAGAACGATTTCGCTTCCGACTTTCCCTCGGCCTTTCTCGGTGGCTCGGCCGTTCAGGACGTTCCGGCGGAAGCTGCCGGAGGGCTGGCCTTCACGTACCCGCAGGTAGATGCCCATGCTTCGGGCATGCAGGAGGTTGTCCAGCTGTTCGCGGGTAATTTCAAGAACCACGTCGGCATGAGCCATCTGCCGGGCTTCGTCTGGGGCAAAGGGCTCGTGCCGACAACGGCGCAAACGCTCGTTTCGCTGAACGGCCTGTCCCTGATGACGGTGAACCAGGAGGGCAAGGGCAGCGTGCTGCTCGCCTCCTCCTTCCTGCCGAACCGGTATTTCCTTACCGGCTTCGACCTGCAGAGCGGGATGGACCCGAAGCGGGGCTTCGCCGAACGGATCAAGCAGGACAAAACGAACCTCGCGCCCAAGCCGAGCGTCGCTTATTTCGACCGGTCGGAGCTTCCGCTCGACGCTTACTTCCAGTTCGGCTTCGCCACGGCCAATTACCAGCTGCGCAACGAATTCCTCACGTATGTCGCGAAGGAGCGGTACGGCTACAGCGTGAAGAAGGTGCTCGGCCCTTACGGGCGTCCGGCCATGGCGTACCAGAATCATTTTGAGGCTCTCCCGGCGTTCCGCGACAAGGAAGCGATCCAGTGGGCGGAGCTCTTGAAGCAGCACAACATGATTCCCTCGTTCTCGCTCGTCCGGGCCGCCTTCGATTGGGGCCAGTGGCATGAGGACGTGACGGTTCATCTGAACACGGGAACGTCGGCCAAGCCCCATTTTACCGGCCCGTACGTGAACTCGTACTACGGAAGCGGGGTCCGGCTCTCAGGCGACAGCGGCCCGCTGCTGCAGGCGAACTACCCCAAGTATAAGTCCTTGGGGGATCCGATCGAGATGCCGTACCGGGCGTACCCGGCGCTCGCCGACCTGGACGGCGACGGCCGCGTTGACCTCATCACCGGCAGCGCCGACGGCACGCTCGCGGTGTACCGCGGCCTGGGCAGCCGCCCGGCCGCCTACGCGGACCAGCCGCTGCCGGAGGGCCTCACGCCGCCGGACGCGTTCGGTCCGGCCGAGCCGCTCCAGCTCGCCGGCGGAGGGCCGCTCGCCGCGGGCGCCTATACCGCCCCGGCGGTGCTCGACGCGAACGGCGACGGCCGGCCCGACCTGCTCCTCGGCAACGAGCGCGGGGACCTGCTGCTCGCCCTCGGGGAGGGCGGGCTGCGGTTCTCCGCTCCGGTGCCGGTGCAGGCCGGCGGCCAGCCGGCGCGCGTCGGCGCTTACGCCGCGCCCGCGGTGGGCGACGTGGACGGAGACGGCATTCCCGACCTCGTGGTCGGGGATGCCGACGGTGCCGTCCGCGTCTACCGCGGGCTCGCGGGGCGGCCCGGCGCGTTCGGCGCGCCGGAGGAAGCCGCGCGGATCCGCGGGCGCTTCGCGGCGCCGTCGGTGCGCGACCTGAACGGCGACGGCCGGCCCGACCTGGCGGTCGGGGGCAGCGAAGGCGACGTTCAGGTGTTCGTGCGCGAGGACGGCGGCTGGGCGAAGCGGGATCCGCTCGGCGGCGACAACCTCAACCAGATGGGCACCCCCGCCCTTGTCGGCGGGCACAACAGCGTGCCGCTCTGGTATGACATCAACCACGACGGCAAGGACGACCTGATAGTCGGCCAGCTCGAATTCGGACCGGCCGTTGCTTTGGACAATCCGAAGTTCCCGTACAAAGCCGAGCTGAACGAATTCTTGACCTATGCGAAGGACCATTACCTGGAGCTTTACCCGCACTTGTATTTTCATAATTACTTAAGCGATGAACAGGAGAAAACGGAGATCGCCCTGCACCGCAAAGCGTTCGGAGCCCTCGGCCTTCCTTGGACCGAAACAGGTACGAACCAGCACACGTGGCGCATCAACAACCCGAACCGTCTCCAGACGCTGGTGAACGAGAACAACGCGGGCATCTGGTTCAACTTCGGCTTCCGGCCTTCCCATGCGCCGTCCGAGCCGCAATACGGCCCGGATTACATGTGGGGCCTGCCGTTCCAGCTCTCGGATCCGTCCGTGAAACGGCCGATGCTCATCTACACGCCCGCCCCGAATCTGTGGGAGAACGAAACGGGATCGAGCAAGGACATCTTCGAGGCGTACATCGCCCAGGATATGCCGATCGACTATTTCGATCATATCGAGTACCATTTTCCTGCGGCCGTTTCTCTCTCCGATGAGGAGAAGAACGCGCGCCGGCTGAAATACGAGAACGCGATGCGGTACGTGACCTACACGGACAGCATCCGGACCCAATACGATTATAACTTCATGACCGAGATCCAGATGGCCCAGTCGTTCCTGACGACGCTGAATTCCCGGGTGACCGTCTCGCACTCCTGGGGAAGCTACCTGCTCGACCGTTTGAAGGACAAGCTCGGCAAGGGCGTCCACCTGAACGTCATGCTGACGCCTGCCGGAAGCGTACCTTCCCAGGCCGGCGGCTATGCGGGCACACTCGGAGTCGCCATCGAGCCGGGCAAGCCTTTTGCCCAAGCGCCGCTGGCGGTAAGTTCCGACTTCCATACGGCTCAGCACGGCACCTTGTATGCCGGACTGGCCGGCCCGACGAAGCTCGGCGTCTCCTTCGGGGAAGCGGGAAGGCATGTCGTCCGCTCCAATGTCCCGACCGAGATTCAGAAGGACGGCGAGACTTGGACGATCCGGCTGAACGCGGACGGCATGCAGCAGATCAAGCTGTACAGCCCAACGCCACTCGTGATTGAAGGACCCGACCTGCAGATCGAAGAAAACCAAGAGCAGCATACGTATACCGTCACTCACTTCGGGGCCGCGGTCAGCTTGACCGTGCGCTCCCCGTAACCTCGGCTTTTTTGGAACGGACTGCCGGACATCCCTACTTCATTATTTAATCAGGAGGAATCCACCATGGACAGCATTGCCAAGGAACTGGAAACCCATATTCGCGAGCGCTACGAAATCGAACCGGATGACGACGAGTTTACGCCGGAGGTTCATCTGTTTGACTACGGCTATATCGACTCCATCGGGGCGGCGGCACTGATCGCTCATATCGAGAAAACGTACGACGTCCAGGTCACGAACCAGGACCTGATGCTTTACCCGATGAACACCATTAACGAAATCGCCGCCTTTATCGGTCAGAAAACAGGGAGGTAACCTCATGGAATGCATCATCTCGCTGGAGCGTCTTGCTCCCTCCCAGCACGGGCAGGTCAAATACGCCTCCGCTTTCGTCGACGAAACGATCGAAGACATCACGCTCGAGGACGGAACGCTTCGCATCGTTCACCACTCCCCCAAGGGCAATGAAGGGATTGAAGCACAGGTAAACCGCCTGATCGACCGCTTCTCCAAGGGAGACTTCGGCTTCAAGGAAAGCATCCTGTTCGAGAACAAGGGGCCGAAGCCGTACAACGGAGATATTATCGCCGAGCTCGCCGAACGCAAAATCATCAAGGTGCTTGAGCCGGGGCTGTTCATTTTCCGGGAGCCGTTCTCGAGCCTCATGAGGTTTATGGACTATGCCTTCGTCACGAAGGTGGCGGGCCGCTTCGATGTGAAGGAAGAGCATTACCCGGCCGTTATTCACAGCGAAACGCTGAACAAGACGAACCATTTCACCTCGTTCCCGGAGCACATTCACTTCCTGACTCATCTGCGGGAGGACCTCGACGTCATCGAAGCGTTCTCGCAGTCGGTGCGCGACCTCGGCGGATGGAGACTGTCCGATCCGCTGTCCCTCGATGAGACGATGCCGAAGCCGAAATTCACCATGAATCCTTCGACGTGCTACCACTGCTACGAGGGGCTGCAGGACGAGGTGCTCGAGGGTGACGGCGTCGTGGTCTCGGCTATCTCCAAGTGCCACCGCTTCGAATCGAAGAACCACAGCGACTTCGGGCGTCTGCTCGATTTCAGCATGCGGGAGATCATTTTCGTCGGGAAGCCGGATTTCGTGAAGGAGAACCGGCTGAAATCCATGGAGTACCTGAAAGAACTGGCCGCCGAGTGGGAAATGGACAGCTTCATGGAAATCGCGAACGACCCGTTCTTCACGAACGATTTCCAGACGAAGGCCTCGTTCCAGCGCAATCAGGAGATGAAGTATGAGCTTCGCTTGACGATTCCGTATCTCGATAAATCGATTGCCTGCTCCTCTGTCAATTTCCACAGCAACACCTTTGGCAATGCCTTTAATATCAAAATGGGCAAGCGTCCCGCCGTCACCGGCTGCGTAGGCTTCGGCATCGAGCGCTGGGCGTTCGCGTTCCTGTCCCAGTTCGGACTGAATGAAGCCGATTGGCCGGCCGCCTTCCGCGAGCAGTATGAGGCGTGGAAGCAAAAATCCTTGTAAGAAGTAGGTTTAGCGATGAAGGCTTGGCAATTTATCCGGAGCATCCGGTTCGTTCTGCTGCTCCTCCTTGGCTTCTTCCTGGTGGATGCCGCAGCTGCGTACTGGAATCCGATGGTGACGTCCATGCGGTTCCGAAAGAACGACTTTACCAAAACGATCTCTCATCACGGCGGCGCCGAAAGCGGACGGGTCTTCTTCGGAAACTCGGCGGTCACCGGCGCCTATATGGAGGACAAGTCCCGTTATCCCCTCGTGGAAATGGGACTTTCCTACGGAAAAATAACCGATCTCCAGGCCATTCTGGAGCATCCCTGGTACGAGGTGAAGGACCAGCTCGTGCTCGGCATCGACGTGCATACGATGCTGGACAAGCTCGATACCGATCCGACCTACCCTTGGCACAAAAAGGCGTATCAGCCCTACCTATACGCCTACCGGGATTATTTCAAGGAAGCTTTGACGGATGGTGCCCGGCAGCTGTACAAGGGAACGGTGGAGCTGAACCGCTCCGAGCTGTTCGCCTATGAGCCCAAGTGGAACGACAAGGAGCTGTACTTCGGCCGCAACAAGCCCGAGGAGGACGCCCGGGATTGGGAGCGGTACGAGAAGCTGTTCAACGGCAGCCGGCTGGAGAACGGCGATTTTGCCGACAACCTGGCGGCGCTGGACCGGGTGATGACCGACGTGCAGGCCAAGGGCCTTGATTTCAAGGTGGTCTGGATGCCGCTCAACCCGGCCCGCCCTCACCCGGCTTATTTCGACGCCCTGAAGGCGGAGGTAAACCGCCGGCTGCAGGCCCGGCAGGTGCCGGTGCTCGACCTGACGGACCGTTATCCCGAGGAGCTTTTTCATGACCTGGTTCATTTGAACCGGGAGAAGGGGGCCCCGCAGTTTACGAAGGAGGTGGACGAATGGCTCCTGTCGTTCGCAAAGCCGTCGAAGTCCTAGCCTATCTGATTATGCTGATCCTGGTCCTGATCTATTTTACGGGCGAAGGGATCTTTATCTATGAGAAGTTCTAGTGCCTTGTCCGTTAACGGGAAAGTCACTAAGTCAAGCAAGGGGCTTGCCGGAGGATACCCGCTTCCGTTAGGCGCCAAGTAAGGAGTCCGAAATGTTCTTCATCAACATGAATGCCCTCGTGGCCATGGCCGGCATGATCGCCGTTCTGATGCTGACCCGGTGGTGGCCGCTTAACAAGCGCGTCCTGCTTCTCTTCTTCAACCTGGCCTTCCTCGGCGTGTTCAGCCAGAAGCTGTTCCTGTTCGCCGTGGTCTACACGGCGCTGAACTATGCGGGCTTCCTCTTTCTGTGCCGCACGGCCTCATACCGGAAGCTGTGGTTCGTGCTCTCCATTGTTCTTAACGTGGCGGCCGTCTCCTGCGTCCGTCTGTTCGTGATGGAGGTCTGGACCCATCCGCTGTTCGATGCGGTGATCTGGATCGGGCTGATTTACTACGTGCTGAAGGTCATCGACGCTTACTATTTCGCGTACTTTCTCGGTAAGGACGCCAAAGCGCCCGCGCTCGATTTTTTTAATTATATCCTGTTCGTTCCGACCTTCACCTCCGGGCCGATCCTGAAATTCCGGGACTTCATGGCCGACACGAAGAAGCCCTATTCCATCAACGCCGCCCAGTTCGAGGAAGCCGTCAAGCGCATCATTCTGGGCCTCTTCAAGAAGATCGTGCTCGTCACCTGGGTGTCCACCGCGTTCGATCATGTGCTGGCCGGGGAGCTGCATACGGCGCAGTCGCTTTTTCTCATGGTGTGCTTCTATGCCTGGGTGTACTTCGATTTCTCGGGCTACTCGGATATCGCGGTCGGCATCGGCCGGCTGTTCGGCTATACCATTCCGGAGAACTTCAAAAAGCCGTTCCTCTCCCCTACCCTGACGCAGTATTGGCGCAACTGGCACGCCACGCTTGGGGATTGGTTCCGCGACCACATCTTCATGTTCTTCTCCCGCAAAACTCCGTCCCGATGGACGGCCGCCGGCCTCTCCATTCTCATCATGGTGCTCATCGGCTTATGGCACGGGTTTACGGTGCTGTACGTGATCTGGGGAGTGTACCACGGGCTTCTGCTGGCGCTGGAGAACCTGCTCGGGTCCACCCTCGTCAACAAGAAAAAGGTCTCGAAGCCGTACTTCTACTTCCGCTGCTTCCTGACCCAGCTCGCCGTTCTCGCCGCCATTATCATCTATGGGGGAACCCAGGAGACGGTGCTGCGGATCTACCGCGGTCTCCTTTCTTTTTGAGGCAGGAGTGGTATAATTTATTGTAGCTTTTCACTCTTTTGGAGGTGTACCTATGAAGTTAGGCGTTTTTACCGTTCTGTTCGCCCAGCAGCCTCTTGAGCAGGCTCTGGACTACATCAAAGCCAAAGGCTTGGATGCTGTAGAGATCGGCACCGGGGGTTATCCCGGTAATGCTCACTGCGACCCTAACGAGCTTCTTAACGACGACAGCAAGCTGAATGCCTTCAAAAAAGCCATCGAGTCCCGCGGTCTGTTCATCAGCGCTCTAAGCTGCCATGCGAACCCGCTGCATCCGCAGAAGGCGCTGGCCGGGCCCGATCAGGAGCTCATCCGCCAAACCATCCTGCTCGCCGAGAAGCTGGAGGTTTCCGTGGTCAATACGTTCTCGGGCTGCCCCGGCGACAGCGACAATGCCAAATACCCGAATTGGCCGGTTTCCCCGTGGCCTAACGATTACCAAGACCTGTTGAAGTGGCAGTGGGAAGAGAAGGTTATCCCTTACTGGACCGAAACCGGGAAGTTCGCTTCCGAGCATAACGTCAAAATCGGTCTGGAGCTTCATGGCGGTTTCTCCGTACATACTCCGGCTACTCTGCTTCGTCTCCGTGAGGCGGCAGGCGAAGCCATCGGCGCCAACCTCGATCCGAGCCACATGTGGTGGCAGGGCATTGATCCGGTCCAAGCCGTCCATATCCTCGGACGGGCCGGTGCGATCCATCACTTCCATGCGAAGGATACGACAATCGACCCGATCAACGTCAGCCGCTACGGCTTGACGGACATGCAGTCCTACACCCAGATGCTCGACCGCGCTTGGCAGTTCCGCACCGTCGGCTACGGCCATGACCTCAAGACGTGGGCCGACATCATCAGCGCTCTGCGTCTCGTGGGCTACGACTATGTCGTGAGCATTGAGCACGAGGACGGCCTGATGTCTATCAACGAAGGCTTTAGCAAAGCCGTCGACAACCTGAAGCAGGTGCTGATCAACGATCCGGTCGGGGAAATGTGGTGGGTGTAAGGCCCCCCCTGCTCCCGGCGTACCCTCAAAAGGCCGTTCTTTCCGGTTAAGGAAGGAACGGCCTTTTTTCCTGCAAGCTGCGTCTAGTGCCGTATTCGGTAACTTTGTTGGCGAGAAAGCAGAACAACATAGACGGCAAAAAGCCCCTGCCTGCCGGCAAGGGCTTTTCGTGCTGCCATCCGTTCCGATGCTTTCTCCTAAGGAGAGGGAATTCGCCTAGCTCATCCAATGCTGGATCATAATCAAATCCATAAACAGGAAAACAACCAGGGAAACGATCCCGAAGCCGATCGCGAACTTATTTTTCTGGCGTGCCGTCAAGGAGCGAAACACACCCCATGCAATCAGAATGGTAAACACAATAATGAAAAGATCGAACACGTCAAAGGTACTGGCCGCCTCCGCAGCTGCCGCCGGTGCATCCTCTGCCCAATAAAACATGAGAGAGACCCTCCTTAGTCAAAAATCACCTATTCTATTCCTCTATGTTATCTTTTGTGGGAAGCTGTTGCAAGTTTTTTTGAGATCCGTAACAACATTGTCAACATTTCGCCACGTTTTGTTATAACCCGAAAGCCCGGTTGCCATAACGAATCCTTATAGAAGTTTCCGTTTACGCTTCCCCCCTGATGTGGTACGATTAAGGTATATTTCATACCTTTTTTATCGGAATTTATGGGAGGCTTATACGAACATGGCTTATGAACCGATTTGGGCGGCGGACCCGTCCAAGCTGAACAAAGTCGAGCTGCAGAAGCTGGAGAAGGACGGACTCGATGTGATCCGCACGATCATCGAGAAGTACGCCCATGAAGGTTACTCGGCCATTACGGAAGACGACATGAACCGCTTCAAATGGGCGGGCGTGTACGAGCAGAAGCCGAAGGACGGCCACTTCATGATGCGCGTGAGAATCAACACCGGCGCCATGACGAGCGACCAGGCTAGAGCCTTGGCCGGCATCGCCCGCGATTACGGACGGAACCTCGTGGACGTGACCACCCGCCAAGCCATTCAATTCCACTGGTTGACCGTGGAGAACCTTCCGGATATCTTCAAACGTCTCGAGGCTGTCGGCCTTTATTCGTACGAAGCTTGCGGAGACTGCCCGCGTACCATCGTCGGCAATCCGCTGGCCGGGATCGACAAAGACGAGCTGATGGATACGAGGGACCTCGTGGAAGAGGTAAACTCGTTCTTCTTACTCAACCGGGATTTCTCGAACCTGCCCCGTAAGTATAAAATGTCCATCTCCGCCAATATTTATAACACCGCCCATGCGGAGATCAATGACTTGGCCTACACCCCGGCCACTAAAGTGATCGACGGCGAGACGGTGACCGGCTTTCACGTCTGGGTAGGCGGCGGTCTCTCGGCCAAGCCTCACCTGGCGAAGAAGCTTGATGTCTTCGTTCGTCCCGATGAAGTGCTTAAGGTGGCGGTCGGCGTCACGACTATCTTCCGCGACTTTGGCTACCGCGAGAAGCGCCACCAGGCGCGTCTGAAATTCCTCGTGGCCGACTGGGGCCCGGAGAAGTTCCTCGAGGAGCTGAAGAAGCTTACCGGCGAACTGGAGACGGCCGGCGAAGACCGGATCGTGGGCTGGAACGCCGCTTACTTCGACGGGGTTCACCCGCAGAAGCAGGAAGGCCTCAGCTATGTCGGCCTGAATGTTCCTGTCGGACGCTTGGATGCCGATGAGCTGACGGAGCTCGCCCGCGTTTCTGATGAATACGGATCGGGATCCATTCGGACGACGATGTCCCAGAACATTATCGTTCCGAACATTCCTAACGAGAAAGTGGCCGCCCTGCTTCAGGAGAAGGTGTTTGACCGCCTGACTCCCGATCCGAAGCGCTTCATGAGCCGTACCGTTTCCTGCACGGGGAACGAGTTCTGCAACCTGGCCATTGTCGAAACGAAGGAACGCGCCCGTCGTGTAGCGGAATACCTCGATGCTCATGTAGACCTCGAGGAAGAGGTGCGCATCCACTTCATCGGCTGCCCGAATGCGTGCGGCCAGAAGCATATCGCGGATATTGGGCTCCAGGGCTCCCTTGTGAAGACGCCGGAAGGCATGGTCGATGCGTTCGACATCGCCGTAGGCGGCATTCTCGGGCCGAACGCCCAGCTTAACAAAGCACTGAAGGGCCGCGTAAAAGGCGACGATGTAGCCCCTGTGCTCGCCCAGCTCATCCTCTTCTACAAAGAAAACAGGACCGGCGGAGAGAGCTTCCATCAATTCGTCAACCGCGTGGGAACCGAGGCTTTCCAAGACAAACTGACGACGATTCTCGCTCAAGGCAGCGTCGCTTCTTAATCTATTAACCAAAGAACACCTTCGGGTGTTCTTTTTTTGGTTTCTTTTGCCGATATATCCCCTTAAAAGGGCTGGCTTCCGGCGAAAGCTATGGATGTCATACCCAACCAGTAATTATTTCCAAGGAGGAGCAACAGATGAAGAAGACATGGGCAGTACTTGGTACGGCGGTTGTATCGATGAGCGTGTTGTCGGCTACGGCTTGGGCCGCACCGAAGGAAGACAAGGGCGGCAAACCGGCCGTAACGGGAGAAGCACGAGGCAACAACGGACAAGGACAAAGCTCCGATATCCGTGTCACGCTGCCGGAAGGACAGGACACGGTGACTTCGGTTACTTACTCTACCTATGGCCACGGCCATAACGGCTACAAAGGCCTGGAGAATGCCTACGAGCATGTGAAGGGAACACCGGCAGAGAAAGTCATCGCTAATCTGCTGAAAACGAAATACGGCATCGACGTTCAGGCTGACGTCGTCTTGAGCGACGCTGCCAGCGAGCTGGATGCTTCGGGGGATACCGAAGCTGCCGTTGATGTTCAGAAAGAGGCGGTAAAAGCGAACCCCCTCAACCTGGACAGCTACAAGCAGCTCGGCAAGCTTCTGAAGAAGCTCGGCGTCGTGGGTGTAAAAGCGTATGTCAATGGCGAAGAGCCGGCGTTTGAAGTACGTCCGTTCATCAAAGAAGGCAATACCCTAGTTCCATTCCGTGCTATCTCCGAATCCCTGAAAGCCGACGTCACGTGGAACAACGAAGAGCGTTCCGTTACGGTTGTTAAAGGAGATATTACGATCAAGCTGTTCATCGGAAGCACGACCGCTTATGTCAACGGCAAAGCCGTGACCCTGGAAGTGGCGGCGGAGATCAAAGACGGCAGCACGATGGTGCCGGTTCGTTTCGTCAGCGAGTCCCTGAAGGCCAAAGTGGACTGGGACCAAGAAACGCTTAGCGCGATCATCAACGGCAACTAATGCTTGAACTGGGCGTGGCTTAAGTCCACTTGCCTGGGAAAGGCCAAGAAGCCCCCGTTCTCCTTAGGTGGAGACGGGGGCTTCTCTATGGGGTATTCTATGGTCTCCCGGAACGTTCCGGCCTTGCTAGAGGAGGGCCTCTTTCCCGTTAGACGGCGGCATCCTCATGCTGCTTCTCGCGGTTCAGAGCTTCTTCCGTCCGCTTGCGGTCGCGTTCCATAATGGGCTTCAGGTACTTGCCCGTGTAGGACTCCTTGACCTTCACGACCTGCTCCGGGGTTCCGCAGGCGACAATCGTTCCGCCCCGGCTTCCTCCCTCCGGCCCCAGGTCGATCAAGTAATCGGCGGTCTTGATGACATCGAGGTTGTGCTCGATAACGAGCACGGTCTCTCCGTTATCCACCAGACGGTGCAGCACCTTGAGGAGGCGGTCGATGTCGTCGATGTGAAGCCCGGTGGTCGGCTCGTCCAGAATGTAGATGGACTTGCCGGTGTTCCGCCGGTAGAGCTCGGCCGCCAGCTTCACCCGCTGGGCTTCTCCCCCCGACAGCGTTGTAGCCGGCTGCCCCAGGTTCATATAGCCCAGGCCGACATCAAGCAGCGTCTGCAGCTTCCGGTGAATGCGCGGGATGTTCTGGAAGAACTCCGTCGCATTCTCGATCGTCATCTCCAATACCTCGGAGATGTTCTTGCCCTTGTATTTGACTTCCAGCGTCTCCCGGTTGTACCGTTTGCCTTTGCATACTTCGCACGGAACGTACACGTCGGGAAGGAAATGCATCTCGATTTTGATGATGCCGTCCCCGCGGCACGCTTCGCAGCGTCCGCCTTTGACGTTGAAGCTGAAGCGGCCTTTCTTGTAGCCGCGGATTTTGGCTTCCGTCGTAGTGGAGAACAGATCCCGGATATCATCGAATACGCCGGTATAGGTGGCCGGGTTCGACCGCGGGGTGCGGCCGATCGGCGATTGGTCGATGTCGATGACCTTCTCCACGTTCTCCAGCCCGAGAATCTCTTTGTGCTCGCCGGGACGCACCTTCGCCCCGTTGAGCTCGCGGGCCAGCGCCTTGTAGAGAATCTCATTAATGAGTGTACTCTTCCCCGAGCCCGATACCCCCGTAACGCAGGTCATGACGCCGAGCGGAACCTTCACGCTGGTGTTGCGGAGGTTGTTCTCCTTCGCTCCCTTGACCTCGAGCCACTTGCCGTTCGTCTTGCGTCTCTGAAGCGGCACAGGAATGATCTTACGCCCGCTCAAGTATTGGCCGGTCAAGGAGTTCGGGTCCTCCATGATCTCCTTCGGCGTTCCTTTGGCGACGACCTGCCCGCCGTGGATGCCGGCACCCGGGCCAATGTCGATGATGTAATCGGCGGCGAGCATCGTATCCTCGTCGTGCTCGACCACAATGAGGGTGTTGCCGAGGTCGCGCATATGCTCCAGCGTCTGAATGAGGCGGTCGTTGTCCCGCTGGTGCAGGCCGATGCTCGGCTCGTCCAGAATGTAGAGCACGCCCATGAGACTCGACCCGATCTGCGTAGCCAGCCGAATGCGCTGGGCCTCCCCTCCGGAAAGCGTTCCGGCCGCCCGGCTCATCGACAGGTAATCCAAGCCGACGTTAACCAGGAAACCGAGACGGGCATTGATCTCCTTCAGAATGAGATGAGCAATGGCCATTTCCTTCTCGTTAAGCTTCAGCCCCTCGAAGAACGTCTGGGCGTCCCCCACAGACAGCTCCGTCGTGTAGGCAATGTTCCGGCCGTTGATCGTGACCGCCAGACTCTCCGGCTTCAGCCGCTGGCCCTTGCACTTGGTGCAAGGCTTTGCGCTCATATAGGTCTCGATATGCTCCCGGATTCCGTCCGACGCCGTTTCGCGGTAGCGGCGTTCGAGGTTTCTCACGATCCCTTCGAACGATACCCAGGCTTCCTTAGACTGGCCGAAATCATTCTGGTACCGGAACCGGATCCTCTCCCCGCCCGTTCCGTACAGAAGAATCTTCATCTGGTCGGCGTTAAGCTCGCTTACCGGAACGTCGGTCGGAATCTTGTAATGGGAGCAGACGGCTGCCAGAAACTGAGGATAATAGTTGGAGGTGCTGCCGGCCCACGCTTCAAAGGCGCCTTTGTCAATCGACTTGCGGGAGTCCGGAACCAGCAGGTCCGGGTCGACGATCATGCGGCTTCCCAGTCCGTCGCACTCCGGGCAGGCCCCGAAGGGGCTGTTGAAGGAGAACATCCGCGGAGACAGCTCCTCGATCGAGAAGCCGCACTCGGGACAAGCCAGGTTCTGGCTGAACAGGAGCTCCTCCTTGTCCATAACGTCAACCAGCACCCGTCCTTCGGCAAGCTTCAGCGCCGTTTCCAGCGAGTCCGCCAGCCGTGTCTGGACATCGTCCTTGACGACGATCCGGTCCACAACGACTTCAATGGAGTGCTTCTTGTTCTTCTCGAGCTCGATCTTCTCGGAGAGGTCCATTACTTCCCCGTTCACCCGAACGCGGACGAAGCCCTGCTTCTGAATATCCGCAAGCAGCTTCGTATGCTCTCCCTTGCGTCCGGATACGAGCGGCGCCATAATTTGCAGCCGGGTCCGCTCGGGGTATTCCATAATCCGGTCCACCATCTGCTCGACGGTCTGCGAAGTAATCTCGATCCCGTGAACCGGGCAATGGGGACGGCCGACCCGGGCGAACAAGAGGCGCAGGTAATCGTAAATCTCCGTTACGGTCCCTACGGTCGACCTTGGGTTGCGGCTGGTGGTCTTCTGGTCAATGGAGATGGCCGGGGACAGCCCGTCGATTGAATCGACGTCCGGCTTCTCCATTTGGCCGAGAAACTGACGCGCATAAGCCGAGAGGGACTCCACGTAGCGGCGCTGGCCCTCGGCGTAGATGGTATCGAACGCGAGCGAGGATTTGCCGGAGCCGCTCAGTCCGGTCAGCACGACGAAACGATCCCGCGGGATCGTAATGTCTATATTCTTCAGATTATGGGCGCGGGCGCCTTTGACCACGATATTCTCATGTGCCATGACAACACTTCCTTTATGGGCTTGAATCTTTCCTGCGGCCATCCAATGCTTCTAAACCTATTAATCTATCGTAAACCGGTCAGGCAATAAATAAACACCCCCGGCCGGTTTTCTCTATAAAATCCCTCTATCCGCCCTCTCCCATGCCTTACCCGGTAAGTAGAACAACCCTTACGGATAAGGAGCAGGGGATCAGTCCATGGCCTTCAATTCCAGAAGAGCGTCACGAAGCTCGGCCGCCCGCTCGAACTGCAGGCTCTTCGCGGCTTCTTTCATCTCGGCCTCGAGACGTTCGATCACGGCCATGCGGTCCTTCTTGGACATCTTGGTTTCCTTCACGCCCGTCAGGTAATCGGCGTTCTCCTCCGCCACCTTTGTAGCTTCGATGACGTCCCTTACTTTTTTGCGGATCGTCTGCGGCGTGATGCCGTGCTTCTCGTTATAAGCGATCTGGATCGTGCGGCGGCGTTCGGTTTCCCGGATCGCCTTCTCCATGGAGTCGGTGATCTTGTCGCCGTACATGATGACCCTGCCCTCCGAGTTCCGGGCAGCCCGTCCGATGGTCTGGATCAGGGAACGCTCCGCCCGCAGGAAGCCCTCTTTGTCGGCATCGAGGATAGCCACCAGAGAAACTTCCGGAAGATCGAGCCCTTCCCGCAACAGGTTGATTCCGACCAGCACGTGAAAGGTGCCGAGCCGGAGATCGCGCAGGATGGCCATCCGCTCCAGCGTCTTGATGTCCGAATGGAGATAGCGTATGCGGATGCCGATTTCCTTCAGATAATCGGTCAGGTCCTCCGCCATCTTCTTCGTCAAGGTCGTCACGAGCACCCGCTCATCCTTGGAGATCCGGTCGTTGATCTCACCGATCAAATCGTCGATCTGCCCTTTCGTCGGACGAACCTCGATCACAGGATCCAAGAGGCCGGTCGGACGGATAATCTGCTGCACCATGGTCGGGCAGTGCTCGATTTCATACGGGCCGGGCGTAGCCGACACGTAAATGGCCTGGCTCAGCTTCTGTTCGAATTCCTCGAACCGGAGCGGCCGGTTGTCCAGGGCCGAAGGAAGACGGAAGCCGTGCTCGACCAGCACTTCCTTCCGGGCGCGGTCGCCGTTGTACATTCCGCGGATCTGCGGCAGGCTCACATGGGACTCGTCGACGACGAACAGCATGTCGTCCGGGAAATAATCGAGCAGGGTGTAAGGGGTCGCCCCTCTCTCCCGGAACGTAAGCGGTCCCGAGTAATTCTCGATCCCCGAACAGAAGCCCATCTCGAGCATCATCTCGATGTCATACCGGGTTCTCTGCTCCAAGCGCTGGGCCTCCAGAAGCTTGTTCTGCTCCCTCAGCTCCGCGAGCCTTTCCTCAAGCTCCCTCTCGATGTTTACGATCGCCCGCTTCATGGTGCTCTCATGCGTAACGAAGTGGGACGCCGGGAAGATCGCGATATGGTCGCGCTCCCCGATGATCTCGCCCGTCAGCACGTCGATCTCGGTAATCCGTTCGATCTCGTCTCCGAACATCTCGATCCGCACCGCATGCTCGCTTCGCGACGCTGGGAAGATCTCCACCACGTCGCCCCGTACCCGGAATGTTCCCCGCACGAAGTTAAGGTCGTTCCGCTGGTACTGGATGTCCACGAGCCGGTGCAGAATGTCGTTGCGCGGCCGCTCCATCCCGACCCGGAGCGACAGGACCAGGTCCCGATACTCCATCGGGGAACCGAGGCCGTATATGCACGAGACGCTCGCGACAATAATGACGTCCCGCCGTTCGAACAGCGCGCTGGTGGCGGAGTGACGGAGCTTATCGATCTCATCGTTCACACTCGAATCCTTCTCGATAAACGTATCGGAGGACGGAATGTAGGCTTCCGGCTGGTAGTAATCGTAATAGCTGACGAAATACTCCACCGCATTATTCGGGAAGAACTCCTTGAACTCGCTGCACAATTGGGCGGCGAGCGTCTTGTTATGCGCGATGACCAGCGTCGGGCGGTTAAGCCGGGCAATGGTATGGGCAATGGTGAAGGTCTTCCCGGTTCCGGTAGCCCCAAGCAGGGTCTGGTGACGCTTGCCCTCCCGGATCCCCTTCTCCAGCTGATCGATAGCCGCCGGCTGATCGCCTTGGGGACTAAAGTCCGACACCAATTCAAATTTCTTCTGGCTTAATACGAGATCGCTCATTCTAACCTCCCAAAAGGGTAAGCCTGCACAACAAAGGCCGCCGGAGTCCGCATTACCTTTCATGCATAACGTCGTCCCGGCAAGCCTTCGATGCCCAAGCTATAATGATGGAATTCATCTAAACATTTATCGTACATCTTCCGATATAATAGTTGAAGTTGTGACACGGCTGCGGAGGAACGGCATTCCGCCTGCAGGGAGAATGCCTTCCGATCCGTCGAAAGAGTGGAACAAAATAAGAATACTTGTTCGTTTATTATACCGCTTTTCCGGCTTTCTTGCAAACCGTGGAAGGATACACCAGCGCGGAATGCGTCCCGCAGGATAAGAGGAACCATAACAGGCATTGGGAGTGGATACTGAAGTGGATATTACTACAATCTTAGGCATTATTCTCGGACTGGCCGCCTTGATCGGCGGATATGTTTGGGACGGAGGGCATGTCAGCGCTCTGTTCGTTCCAAGCGCCCTGCTTATCGTTCTCGGAGGTACCGCAGGTGCGGTCGTGGTCAGCTTCCCGCTGTCCAAGCTGAAGGAACTGCCGGCCGCGCTTACCATGGCTTTCAAGGAGCCGAAGCGGGATCCCCATATCATTATAGAAGAACTCGTGGACATGGCTACGGTTGCCCGGCGGGAGGGGGTTCTTGCTCTGGAGCAGCGTGCGCAGGAGCATGCCAACCCTTTCTTGAAGGAAGGCCTTATGATGGTCGTGGACGGCACCGATCCGGAGCTGACCCGGCAAATTCTTGAGCTGGAGATGGAGGCGCTGGAGCACAACCATGAGGCTCAAGCCAAAATTTTTGAAGCGGCCGGCGGTTATTCTCCTACGATGGGGATTATCGGGACCGTTATGGGCCTGATTCACGTGCTTGGCAACCTGTCGAACCCGGATACGCTCGGTCCTGCCATTGCCGTTGCTTTTACCGCCACCCTGTACGGGGTAGGCTTGGCGAACGTCGTTTTCCTGCCGTTAGGAAACAAGGTGAAGGGTAGGGGCAAGGAGCAAATCTCCGAGATGGAGCTTATGCTTGAAGGCATTCTGGCCCTGCAGGCCGGGGAGAATCCGCAGCTGATCAAGAAGAAGCTGTCCTCCTTCCTGCACCAGAAGCACTCCAACAAGAACAAGACTGAGGAAGCAGGTGCCGCCAATGGCGAGGAGGTCTAGGAAGAAGCACGCCGAGCATGAGAACCATGAGCGCTGGTTGATTACTTATTCCGACCTGATCACCCTTCTTCTTATTTTCTTCATTATCATGTATGCGATGAGCAAAATCGACATGGCCAAATACACGGTGCTCGCCCAGTCCCTTAATTACCAGTTCACCAAAACCGATTCGATCATGCCTCAGGGCGGCGGAAGCGGGCAGATCGGCCAGATCGACCCGAACCGTAACAAAGACAGCGACGACGAAGTGAACAAGGTGAAGGAACAGCAGGAGCAGGACAAGACGGACAAAGAGGAAAAGGATAAGAAGGAAAAAGAGCTGCAGGATCTGCTCAAGCTGGTTAACCAGTACATTGCAGAGAACAACCTGCAGACCAAGGTGTCGGCCGTCGACATTCCCCGCGGAATCGCCGTCACGCTGAACGACCTGCTCCTGTTCGATCTGGGAAAGGCTGATCTGAAGCCCGAGGCCTATCCGGTTCTCGAGAGGATGGCCTCCCTCTTTCCCACGCTGAACACCAAGATCAGCATCGAGGGCCATACGGATAACCTTCCGCTGGCCACCGGCTCCCTCTATAAGGACAACTGGAGGCTGTCCTCCGAACGGTCCTTGTCGGTGCTTCGTTACTTTACGGACACGGCTAAGCTTTCCCCTTCCACCTTCATGTCCGTCGCCTATGCGGATACGAGGCCGGTAGCCGAGAACAACTCCGATGCCAACCGCCAGAAAAACCGCCGGGTAGAGATCGTGGTCCTTCGCTAAGAGGGGCCGGTCACAGTCTGTCGCCTGACCTGGGACGTTCCGGTGATTGACCATCGAATCTTCCTAGCGACTTTTACGTCAAAAAGCCCGCAGCCCCAGGGATCCCATCCTCCCTTGGCTGCGGGCTTATTTCATTGAAATCGTGCCGGTTACGAGAGGCTTTCGAAGTCGCTGCGCGCCTTGTCGTTCCGCCGCATGCCGCTCCACTTCATCCGCAGGTAAGAAGCGAACCCGGGCGGCTTCTCGGACAGGAAGAACGGAGCCCGGTCATCGGGCGAGAGAATCAAGCCCAGCTGGTGATGCGCATCGGCGTACAAGGCACGGCTCACAAATTTGCTGTGGCCCTCATGGTTCAGAACCTCGAGCTTGCAGAAGGCCGGGTTGATCCGGAGCGCATCGTGGAACTCTTCCTTGGAGCGGACCCGGACCCCGTTCACCCGGTGGACGATCTCCCCGGCTTGAAGGCCCGCTTCCTGTGCCGCGCTGTTCGGAAGCACCGCCAGGATGTGCATGCCTCTATCGTCATGCACATAGAGAGGCTGCTTCCGGTCTTCCTCCCGGCTGCCGTAGCGGATCATCGCCTCATGCAGAAGGGCCGCCAGCCCCGCGCCCAGTAGGCCGAGCGGCTCCCACAGGCCGGCCAGCCCGGCCAGGGCCGCCACGGCCAACGCGTAGGCCCACAGCAGGCCCGAGCTTTGGCGCAGCTTGTCCTTCGGCAGGTAGGCGGTGGTCAGCTGGCTGAAGCCGATGATCGCCGGGAAGGCCAGCAGGCTCCAGCCGGCCAGGCCTTGTCCGCCGGAGAAGAGCGGCTCCCAAGGGAGCGTAAGCGGCCCGCTGCCGGTCGGGACCAGCATGACGAGAGGCACGGGCCAGAACCCTTGGAGCTGATAGCCTCCGACAAGCTTGCCCCGCTTGCTCTCGAGGAAGAGCGGCAGAGCGAGCCGGGCCCCCTGGCGGCGGACAAGCAGCCCCTCCATCAGATGCAGCACGGCCGTCAGCACGAGCAGGGAGGGCACGTGTACCGCCAGCAGCGCTTCGCGCAGCCAGCCGCCTTCCCCTGCCTCCGGAGACCAGAAGAGCTTGGCCGCATAGTGGGCGATTCCCAGCACACCGGCCGAATAGGCCAGGCACAGGTACCGGACACGGATCAGCAGCAGCACGAGCGAGACGGCCCAGAGCAGAATCATCGTGCCCGCTTCCAGGCGCACGCCGGTTACCGTGAGCAGGAGTGAGGCGGCCAACCCCGCTGCCGCCCCCCAGGCCACTGTCCGCGCCGTTTCCCCGATCAAAGAATGAAGCCGCACGGCAAAAAGCTTCCGCTCCAGCGCAATCTGCCGCCGGTATTGAAGAACAAGGAACAAGATGCCTATGTAATAAAAAGGATTCAAGAGCAGCCCCGCCGCTGCCCGCAGCAGCTGCTCCCCTACCTGTAGCCCAACGTTCATCGCGGTTTGGCTCCTTGCAAAAGAAATGAGAAGGAGGCCTCCGGCCTGCCTTCTCTAACCCATTTTACGCGAAAGGCGGGCACCCCCGCAAGAGAAGGGGTGTTCCCGCCTTTGTCCGTCTATTTGCGCAAAGCTTCTTCAGTCACCCGGACCGCCTCATGCAGCTGGGTGTCGTTCTTCGGATCCTTGATCACCTTGATCAGCTCCGCTTCGAGCTTGTTCATCGTGGCTGTATCCGCCTCCCCGGTGGCGGGGAGGTTCTGAAGCCGCTGGAAGGCCTTCAGCTCCGACGCTGTTTTGGCGCTGAAGTAGCCGTCCGTCCGGTCCGGCTTCAGGTTAAGCGCGCCCAGCATCAGCTGGAGCGTTTTGACGTCGTCGCTGACCATGTCCGGCTTGAGCGTTTCCTTCTTGGTAAACGGCGCCGCCTTGTAGTAGGCGGGAGGTTCCACCGCCACGTCCGGCTCGATGCCCTTCTGGTGAATCCAGTTGCCGTTTGGCGTGAGCCACTTGAAGACGGTCATCTTGATGTTGCTGCCGTCCCCCATTTCCTTCTCGTACGTAATCTGAACAGTTCCTTTGCCGTAGGATTTCTCCCCGACAAGCGTTCCGCCCGCCGATTCCTTGAAGGCCCCGGCCAAAATTTCCGAAGCGCTTGCGCTGCCGTTGTTGATGAGCACGGTCACCGGGTATTTCTTCACCGGATACTTGCCCTCGGCATTGGTCGCTTCCTTCTTGCCCTGGCGGTCTTCGATCTGGACAATCGGCTTTCCCTTCTCCACAAAGTTCTCCATGATGTCGACCACGCTGTCGAGCAGGCCGCCGGGATCGTTGCGCACATCGATCACCAGCCCCTTCATGCCCTTAGCTTCCAGCGCGTTCAGCTCCTCCCGGAACCGTTTGGCCGTGTTCGTCGAGAACTGGCGGATTTCGATTTTGCCCACCTGATCCGTCAACATCTCCCCGTACACCGTCTCGAGGGAAATGTCGTCCCGGACCACGTTCACTTCAATCGTATCCGTGGTGCCGGACCGGACGATCCCGAGCTTCGCCTGCGTGCCCTTAGGTCCGCGGATCTTCAGGACGGCCTGGTTAAGCGTCAGCCCGTCCAGCTTCTCCCCGTTAACCGTCGCGATCACATCGTTTGCCCGAAGGCCCGCTTTCTCGGCGGGGGACCCTTTTATCGGAGACATGATCGTCACTTTGCCATCCTGCAGGGAGACCTCCGCTCCGATCCCTTGGAAGGAGGAAGAGATGGTTTCGTCGAATTGCTTCGCTTCCTTCGGATCCATGTACGTCGTATAAGGATCGTTCAAAGCTTCCAGCATCCCGTTAATGGCCCCGTTCATGACCTTGTCATGGTCCGTCTGGGTCAAAAACCGGTTCTGGATCAGATCGTACGTTTTGGCCACCTTGTTCAGATCCTGGGTCGTCAATCCGCTTGTGCCCGAAGAAGACGCTCCCGAGGATTGGCCCCCGGCCGGGTTCCGGCCCAGAAAGGACGGATGAGCAACCGTCAGCGTCAGCACCGAGCTCACGAACATGGCCAAAATCACAAACACGATGACCGTACGTCCTTTAAATACCATCGCCTGCCTACACCACCTTTACAGCCTGTCTACCGCCTCTCCAGTATATGACAGGCTCGTGCGGTTTATTAATCAAGTTCCCGGAGTTATCGTCCCACGTAAGGTCTCGGGTTAACGGGATTCTCGTGAATCCGGACTTCAAAATGAAGATGGTTCCCGGTGGAATCGCCGGTGGACCCGACCTCCGCGATCTTCTGGCCGCGTTTCACGGTCTCTCCCTCGGATACCTTCAGACCGCCTTCGCGGATATGGCCGTACCAAGTCCACATGCCGTTTCCGTGGTCGATGACTACTGTGTTCCCATATCCGTTTACCCACGAAGAGATAAGGACAATGCCGTCATCCGCCGCCACAATCGTGGATCCGTTCGGAGCTCCGATGTCCATGCCCTTGTGCAGCTTGTTGACATGCTTGATCGGATCCATCCGGTAGCCGAATTCCGAAGTGATGATGTTGCTGCTCGGGACCGGCCAGCCGAGCTGTCCTCCGCGATTGGCATTAACCGGGGCTACCGGCTGCTGCGTATTTTTGGCTGAAGCCGCTGCTGCTGCAGCGGCCGCAGCCGCCGCTTCGCGCTGACGCTTAAGCTCCGCCTGGCGCTGCTCTTCCTTCAGAATCTCATTCTTCTGCTGATAGAGGGCCGCTTTCTGCTTCGCGAGGGCGATCAGGTTTGCTTCCGCCTCTTCCCCGTGGTCCTCCGCCTCCTGCTCCTGCTGGTTCAGGCTCGCAATCACGACTTCCTTCTGCTTCTCCTGAACCATCAGCTTCTGCTTGACGGCTTCCGCCTGGGCATACAGGGACTGAACCTCTTTCAGCTCCTGCTCCACCTGCTTTTTCTTCTCGGCTACGAGGTTGCGGTCTTTTTTGTTGTCGTCAAGGATCTTCTTGTCCTGGCCGACTATGTCTTTAAGCGAGTTGAACCGGTCGATGAAGTCCGAGAAGCTGTTCGCGCTAAGCAGCACGTCCACGTAAGAGACCGATCCGTTCATGTACATCAGCTTAACCCGGGATTTCAGCATCTTGTCCCTCGAAGCCACCCGGTCCTCCGCGTCCTCAAGCTCCTTACCGGTTTCCTTCACCTTCCCGGTCACCGTCGTAATCTGCCCGTTCAGCTTATTAAGCTTGGCTCCCTGATCGGCGATATCTTTCTTGAGCGCATCCAGTGTGAGTTTTTCTTTATCCTTCTGGGTTCTCAGCTGGCTGGCCAAATTCTCCGAGCTCTGGCGGGTCTGGTTAGCGGCCTGTTCCTGCTGCTGGAGCTGCCGGAGCTGGCGGTCGATGTCCTCCTTGGCACCGGCTTGGATGATTCCAGGTTGGATCGTAATCGAAAGGACGGCAAACGAAGCCAAGAGTGACAGAAGCTGTCTTTTCAAGTTTGTTTCCTCCTAAACCTTCAAAAATTTGCGTACGGACAACGTGCTTCCCCATACTCCAATGACCAATCCGATCCCCATAAGAAGACCGATTACCCAATAAGCGACTTGAGAGAACGGCTTCAGCTGAAGCATAAACATGCTCAAATCCACGCTGCCGGAATGAATGACTTCCCAATAGCCCCACGTCAGCAGGAGGACGGGAATGGCAGCACCGGTAAAGCCGAGCAGCGCTCCTTCTATAAAAAACGGCCAGCGTATAAATCCATTCGTGGCACCGACCAGCTTCATGATCTTGATTTCCCGGTTACGGGCCAAAATCGTCAGCTTGATCGTGTTGGAAATAAGGAACATGGCGGTAAGCGAAAGACAGCCTACCAGAACCAGGCCTATCGTGCGGACAACCGAGGTGAACTTGAAGAGTTTCTCAACGGTATCCCGGCCGTAGTCGACCTTGATGATCGGCTTCGGGTTCTTGCCCTCGTTCAAAGCATTTATTTGGTCCGCCGTACCCGATATGGATTGCGGATCCTTCACTTCCACGGTAAAGGAGTCCATCAGCGGATTGTTTTCTCCGTCAAGACCTTCCAGGCTGTCGCCCAGCTGCTTCTTCAAGGTCTTTAAGCCTTCTTCTTTCGAGATGTACGTCAGCTTGTCCACTTCCGGCATAGCCTGAATGGTGCTTTGCAAAGAGCTTCTCGTTTCCTGGGAAACCGCCGAGTCGAGAAACACCCGGATTTCCACTTTGCTTTCCATTTGCTGCGACAGATAGCTTACATTAATCGACAGGATCATGAACAATCCCAAGATAAAGAGCGATATGGAAATGGAACTGACCGAAGCGAAGGTCATCCAGCCGTTCCGGATTACATTCTTGCCGCCTTCTCGCAAATGGCGGGACAATGTGCTAATCTTCATACCCGTATTCCCCTCTCACCTCATCGCGCGCAATTTCGCCCTTCTCAATGGCAATCACCCGGCGGCGGAGGGTATTCACGATTTCTTTGTTATGAGTCGCCATAATAATGGTCGTTCCCCTGAAATTGATTTCCTCCAGCAGCTTCATGATTCCCCAAGATGTTTCAGGATCAAGATTTCCTGTCGGTTCATCGGCGATAATGACGGAAGGATTGTTGACTATTGCCCGGGCAATAGCCACGCGCTGCTGCTCCCCGCCGGAAAGCTGGGTCGGAAGCGCTACCGCTTTGTCCTGCAGCTTGACGAGCTCCAGTACCTCTTGGGTGCGTTTCTTGATGAGCTTCTTCGGCGCTTCGATCACTTCCATGGCAAAAGCGACATTCTCCGTCACCGTCATTTTGGGAAGGAGCCGGTAATCTTGGAAGATAACCCCGATGTTTCTCCTGACGTAGGGAATTTTGCGGGGCTTGAGCTTGGCCAAGTTGAACCCGTTGACAAAAATCGTTCCCTTCGTCGGCTTCTCTTCCCTGTATATCATTTTCATAAAAGTAGATTTACCGGCGCCGGACGGGCCGACGACATAGACAAACTCGTTAGGGTTAACCCTCAGGCTGATGCCGCGGATGGCTTCGTGCCCGTTAGGATAAGTTTTCCAAACGTCCTGCATTTCTATCATCATATCACATCCTGTTTTAGATAGCCTATTAAACTTCGACAAATCCTTTAAAATTCCTCTCAGGCTCCCGCTAATTTTCGCGCTATTCACACAATGTTTACAAAAGCAACGTTATGACCGTCACATGACTGCGGTGACTATGTGCTTATGACTTTATTGGAGTATCTTTAGGGTAACAGCTGCAAGAAAGAAGGGGATCGAATGACCAAGGCGGAATTTTTCCATAACCTGGAGGAGAAATTGCGGGGGTTGCCCGAATCGGAACGGCGGAACATCATGGCGATATACGAGGACTTGTTCGTGAAAGCGGCGGAGAATGGCAAAAGCGAGCAGGAGATCGCCCGGTCTTTGGGACACGGCCCTCATTATACTACGGAACCCACCCTGCCCGTCCAGACATATCCTTCCACCCGGGGGAAGGAGACTTTTCCCAGCTACCGCCAGCCCTCCTCCGGAGGCGGCGATCCGGCCTGGCAAGCGGGCATTCGGGGAACCGTCGCTCTAATCGCCCTCTCCTTCTTCAATCTGGTGTTCGTGCTGGGCCCGTTTGCTGCGGTCAGCGCCGTCTTGTTCGCCTTCTGCATCGTGTCTCTCGTCCTTGCCACCAGCCCGCTTTGGATCGTGATGGGGTCGGGGATTCCGGACAGTCTGCCTGCGCTTCAGCTGGAGATCTTCGGAAGCCTGATGCTCGGGGGGCTCGGCGTCCTTCTCTGCCTTGCACTGATCCGTGTCGTCCGGGCGTACGTTTGGGCCGTCAAGAAGTACTTCACCCTCAACATCCGGCTCATTAGGGGGAAATGATCATGAAATGGGGAACCAAATTCATCGCAGGGCTTGCCCTTCTCTCCTTCCTGGCGGGGACCGCCGGAGTAGGCTATACGTTAATGAACAGCCGGACCGTCGGGTCCATGGAAGAAGTCAATTGGGAGAAAACGTTCGATTCCGCTGACGTCCAGCGGGTCTCCGTGACGACGGATATTTCCGACATCACCGTTACCCCGTCTCCGGATAACCAGTTCCGCGTCCGCTACTACGGCCGGATCAGCTCCTCCGACAAGAAGGAATTGCAAACGGAAGGCGAGTTGAGCGGTAATGCCTTGTCCGTTTCGGTCCGTACGCAGAAGAAGTTCCAGATCGGCATCGACATTAACCAGCTTCTGACCCTCCTCGCTTCCGGGACAAGGGAAGCCGCCCGTCTGGAGGTCGCGGTGCCCGCCAAGCTGTACGATTCCGTTTCCTTCCGGACCAACACCGGCCGTCTGACGGCCGAAGGCCTTCAGGCCAAAAGCCTCTCCCTGGAGACAGATACGGGAGCCATTGCGCTGAAGAACGCCGATGCCGGCCAGCTGTCGGCGGAGAGCTCAACGGGAAGCCTCACCTTGTCTGACATCCGCGGCGGCGGTGTCACGGCTGCGACCGATACCGGAAGCATCCGCCTTACCCAAATCGAGGGGGCTCTGAAGGTGGAGAGCAGTACCGGAAGCATCGAGGTGACGGTTCCGCAGCTGCTCCAGCCCGTCCAAGCGGAGACGGATACGGGAAGCATCCGGATTCAAGCGGCACAAAGCGGTGACGTCCGCGTCGATTTCCGCACCGATACGGGGCGGGTATCCGCCGACGTGCCAGGTCTGACTTACGCCGTACGGGATAAGCACGAGCTTCGCAGCACAGGTGGAAGCGGCCCGTTGGTAAAGGCTGAAAGCAGCACCGGAAGCATCACGTTGACGACGGGGCGCTAATGGCTTATGCGGTCACTTGTTTGGCGGGAAAGCCTCTGTAGGCGCATGAGAATCGCAAGGAAAGCAGAACTGGATTTGGGAATAAGGTGCTGGAAGCGGCCGGCCGGGCCTGGAGCGGGACTTCGGGCTTGCCTGGTGTCTTGCCGTCGGCGTGGAACAGATCCGTTCAGTCATTTGTTCCACGTGAAAAATGTCTGAAAATAGCAAACCCTTCCCCGCTTGTTGCCTGGGAAGGGTTTTTGTTCGTCCCTACTTGCTCTTCTGTAAATATTCTTCGACCCAAGCGGACGTTTTCTCCAGCTCCCCGTGGGCCCGGTCAATGGCTCCCTGAACTTGGCCGGCATTCGTTCCGCCGTAGACGTTACGGGCGTTCACGACCTGCTCCGGCTGGAGCACGGCATAGATGTCGTCCCCGAACAGTTCGGAGAACTGGCGGAACTCCTCAAGGCTCAGGTCGAGCAGGTACTTGCCGTTCTGGATGCAGTACAGCACCGTTTTGCCGATGACCTCGTGTGCCTGGCGGAACGGCAGTCCCTTGTTCACAAGGTAGTCGGCGATGTCGGTGGCGTTGGAGAAATCCTGGTTCACCGCCTGACGCATCCGCTCCTTGTTCACCTTCATGGTCGCCACCATCGGGGCGAACAGCTGAAGGGCGCCCTGCAGCGTCTTCACGGTGTCGAACATGCCTTCCTTGTCTTCCTGCATGTCCTTGTTGTAGGCCAGCGGAAGCGACTTCAGCACCGTCAGGAGCCCCATCAGGTTGCCGTAGACCCGCCCCGTCTTGCCGCGGACAAGCTCCGCCACATCGGGGTTCTTCTTCTGAGGCATGATGCTGCTTCCCGTGCAGAAGGCGTCGTCGAGCTCGACGAAGGTGAACTCCGTGCTCGACCAGAGCACCAGCTCCTCGCAGAAGCGCGACAGGTGCATCATGATCATCGAGGCGTTCGAGAGGAACTCCAGGATGAAGTCCCGGTCGCTGACCGCGTCAAGGCTGTTCTCGTACGGCCGGTCGAACCCGAGCTGCTCCGCCACAAAATGGCGGTCGATCGGGAAGGTGGTACCGGCCAGCGCTCCGGCGCCGAGCGGCAGCACGTTGATGCGCTTGTAGCTGTCCTGCAGGCGCTCGATGTCGCGCTGGAACATGGAGACGTACGCCATCAGGTGGTGGGCGAACAGAATCGGCTGCGCCCGCTGCAGGTGCGTGTAGCCCGGCACGATCGTGTCGAGGTTGTTCGCCGCCTGCGTCAGCAGCGCTTCCTGAAGCTTCTGCAGGAAGCCGACGAACTCCACGACCCGCTTGCGCAGGTAGAGGTGCATGTCCGTCGCCACCTGGTCGTTGCGGCTGCGTCCCGTATGGAGCTTGCCTCCGACCGGACCGATCTCATCCAGCAGCGCTTTCTCGATATTCATATGAATATCTTCGTTGCTGACGGAGAATTCCATTTCCCCGCGGCGGATGATGCCCTGTACCTTCAAGAGGCCGTCCTTGATCTTCTCGACGTCCTCCGCCGGCAGAATGCCGCATTTGCCGAGCATGGTGACATGAGCCAGGCTTCCTTGGATATCCTCTTCGGCGAGCTCTTTGTCGAACAGGATCGAGGCGGTATACTCCTCCACCAGCTGATCGGTTTGCTTCGTAAAACGTCCACCCCAAAGTTTAGACACTCGATTCTCGCTCCTTCCCTTATTCGCACAAAAACGCCGGAGGGCCTCCCGACTGGTCAGCCGAAAAGCCCGCCCGCGCCTTGCTTCGCTTCCTTGCTTCTATTCGTGCCGTTACGGCATGATCTTCACTTGGGCGTTCTGCTCCACCCCGGACGCCACCTTCAGACGAAGCGCGTTCAGGCGGATAAAGCCTGCGGCGTCGCCCTGGTTGTACGCCTGGGTCGGGTCGGCTTCCATCGTCGCGATGTTCGGGTTGTAGAGCGAGAACGGGCTCTTCACGCCGGCGCCGATGACGTTACCTTTGTACAGCTTCACACGAACCGTTCCGGTGACGTTCTTCTGGCTTTCGGTGACGAGGGCCTGCAGGGCGAGGCGCTCCGGAGCGAACCAGAAGCCATTGTACACCAGGTTGCTGTAGCGCGTGATCAGGGAATCGCGCAGCGTCATGACCTCGCGGTCCATGGTGAGCGACTCCATCTTGCGGTGGGCGGTGAAGAGAATCGTGCCTCCCGGGGTCTCGTACACGCCCCGGCTCTTCATGCCGACGAACCGGTTCTCCACCATGTCCACCCGGCCGATGCCGTGCTTGCCGCCGATCTCGTTCAACGCGTCCATCACCTGCAGCGGTTCCATGCGCTTGCCGTTCAGGCCGACGCAGTTGCCCTGCTCGAAATCGAGCTCGAGGTACTCCGGCTGGTCCGGCGCATCCTCCGGCGCCACGCTCAGTACGTACATGTCCTTGTTCGAGTCCGCACTCGGGTCGAACCAAGGATCCTCGAGCATGCCGCTCTCGAAGGAGATGTGCAGCAGGTTGCGGTCCGTGGAGTACGGCTTCGCCGCGGAGGCCGTGACCGGGATGCCGTGCTTCTCGGCGTAGGCGATCATCTCGGCGCGGCCCGGGAACTCCTCGCGGAACTCCTCAAGACGCCACGGGGCGATCACTTCGAGCTCGGGAGCGAGCGCCGCCGCAGTCAGCTCGAAGCGCACCTGGTCGTTGCCCTTGCCCGTAGCGCCGTGAGCGATGGCGAACGCGCCTTCCGCACGGGCGATCTCGACCATGCGCTTCGCGATCAGCGGACGGGCTATGCTCGTGCCGAGCAGGTACTGGCCCTCGTACAGGGCGCCCGCCTGGAACATCGGGTAGATGAAATCGCGCGCGAACTCCTCTTGAAGATCATCGATGTAAGCCTTGGTCGCGCCGGTTTTCAACGCTTTCTCCTCCAGGCCGTCCAGCTCGTCCTTCTGACCGATATCCGCCGTAAAGGTGATGATATCCGCGTCATACGTTTCCTTCAGCCACGTCAGAATGACGGACGTATCCAAGCCTCCCGAGTAGGCGAGGACGATTTTGTTTCTTGCCATGGGTTCTTCACTCCATCTCTTATTATGGGATGTTTACATCAAAGCCGCCATGATGGCCTTCTGGGCATGCAGACGGTTCTCGGCCTGGTCAAAAATAATGGAGTTCGGGCCGTCGATGACGCCCTCGCTCACTTCCTCTCCGCGGTGGGCGGGCAGGCAGTGCAGGAACAGGTAATCCTTCTTCGCATAGGCGGCGAGCTCTTCGTTCACCTGGAAAGAGGCAAAAGCCTTCTCCCGGATCTTCTGCTCCTCCTCCTGCCCCATGCTGGCCCATACGTCCGTGTAGATCACGTCGGCATCGGCCACCGCTTCCTTCGCGTCCTCCGTTAGCGTAAATGAGCCTCCGGTTTGCGCCGAGTACTCCTTGGCCGATTTGATGACATCGTTGCTCGGGAAATACCCTTGCGGCGAAGCGACCGCCATGTGCATGCCGAGCTTGGCCGCTCCGATCATCAAGGAGTGAACCATGTTGTTGCCGTCGCCCACGAAGGCGATTTTGAGCCCTTCGAGGCGGCCTTTGTGCTCGAGCACCGTCTGATAGTCGGCGAGTGCCTGGCACGGATGGGAATAATCCGTCAGCCCGTTGATGACCGGCACGGTGGAGCTGCGGGCGAGGTCGATCACGGTGCGGTGCGCGAAGGTGCGGATCATGATTCCGTCGAGGTACCTCGACAGCACCTGGGCTGTATCCGAGATGGGCTCCCCGCGGCCGATCTGCAGGTCGTTGCGGCTCAGGAACAAGGCGTGGCCGCCGAGCTGGTACATCCCCACCTCGAACGACACGCGCGTCCGGGTCGACGACTTCTCGAAGATCATCCCGAGCGTTTTTCCTTTAAGGGGCTGGTAAACCTCCCCGTTCTTCTGCTTCTTCTTCAAATCGATCGCAAGATCGATCAAGTAACGGATTTCTTCCGGGCTGTAATCGGTCAGGCCGATAAAATCCCGGCCCTTCAAGTCCAGATCAAGTGATGGCTTTACGCTTTCCATAGAGGTCAATCTCCCCTTTCTTTGTTTGAATGACGGTCGAGGTAAGGGTGTGCTGCCGCAAAAGGCGCTAGACGGCTGTCTGAGCTTTGGCGGCCAGCACCCGGCTGATCGTTTCGACCGCCCGGTCGATTTCGTCCTCGCTCACGAGTAGATTCGGAAGAAGACGGATCACATCCGGCCCAGCGGAAACGACGAGCAGGCCGTTCCGGTGAATGTCCGCAATCTGCTCGGCAACCGGACCCGCACATAGAATGCCCACGATCAGGCCCTTGCCGCGGATTTCCTTCACGAAATCGTTGCCCTTCAGCGCTTCCGTCAGCTTCGCGAAAAGGTACTCGCCCTTCTCCGCGGCACGCTCGGAGAGCTTTTCGCCCACAATCGTCTCCACGGTGGCGATTGCCGTTGCCGTCGCAATCGGGGTTCCCCCGAACGTCGAGCCGTGGCTTCCCGCCGAGAAGGCTTCCGCCAGCTTCTCCTTGCCCAGCATGGCACCGATCGGGAACCCGCTGCCGAGCGCTTTAGCCAAGGTGATGATATCCGGCTCGATACCGTAATGCTCATAGGCAAACAGCTTGCCGGTGCGGCCCATGCCCGTCTGGATCTCATCAACGATCAGAAGCAGGTCGTATTTCTGGCACAGGCGCACCACTTCCTGAACGAAAGCCGGGTCGGCCGTAATGACGCCGCCCTCGGCCTGAATCATCTCCAGCATGATGGCGCAGGTTTTGTCGCCGATATACGACTCCAAGCCTTCGATAACGTTATAAGGAGCATACACGAACCCTTGAGGCAGCGGAAGGAAGCCTTCCTTCACCTTATCCTGCCCGGTGGCCGTTAGAGTAGCGAGCGTCCGCCCATGGAACGACTGGTGGAACGTAATGATTTCATGGCGGTCACGGCCGAGCACTTTCTGGTTGTAGCGGCGGGCGATTTTAATGGCGGCCTCGTTGGCCTCCGCGCCCGTGCTGCAGAAGAACGCCCGGTCCAGGCAGCTGTTCGCGGTCAAGAGAGCCGCCAGCTTTTCCTGATTCGGAATATGAAACAGATTGCTCACGTGCCACAGCTGGTCCAGCTGCTCGATGAGCTTCTCCTTGATGGCCTTCGGGGCATGGCCCAGGCTCGTCACCGCCAAGCCGCTCATGAAGTCCAAATATTCCTTGCCGTTGTCATCCCACAGCCGGCTGCCTTCCCCTTTCACGATCGTAATGGGGTACCGGGCATAGGTCGGGAACAAGGCGCTTTGCTGCTCTCCCATGGTTCTTCGCTCCTTTTTGGAATGATTTATGGTGATAGGCAAGGCAATGGCTTGACCTTACCTTACGATCAGCGGATGATACGAGTACCGATCTCCCCGCCCTTGAGGACCTGGCTCAGCACTTCGGGAACAGAGCCGTCCACAATAACGACTTCCTTTACATCCCCCTGGATGCATTGGACCGCCGCCCGGACCTTCGGGATCATGCCTCCGTAAATTTCACCGGAGCCGATCATTTCTTCAATGTCATACACCGTAACACTTGGTAATACTTTTTTGACGCCATCTACTGTTCTCATGATGCCCGGCACGTCCGTAACGACAATCATCCGCTCGACGCCGAGCCGAGAAGCTACCGCTCCCGCCGCCGTATCCGCATTAATGTTGTACCTCTGTCCGCCGTCGGCCCCAAGCCCGATAGGGGCGATGACCGGCATGTAGCCCATGGCCACGATCCCTTGGATCAGCGCCGCATTCACGTCCGTCACGTCGCCGACCAGCCCGACCTCGTGGGCATTCGCCACGGGCCGGGCTTGGATGAGGTGGCCGTCTACGCCGGACAGCCCGATCGCTTTTGCTCCGGAAAGCTGAATTTTGCGCACGATCTCCTTGTTGATCCGGCCCGCCAGCACCATCTCCACCACATCCAGCACGGCTTCGTTCGTTTTGCGAAGACCGCCAACGAATTCCGTCTCGATTCCGAGCTTGTTCAGCGTATCCGAGATCGCCGGCCCGCCCCCGTGCACGATGACCGGGATAAGGCCTTCTTCCTGCAAGCTTCGCATATCCGTATAAAAAGAATCCGGCAGAGCCGCCAGGGTGCTCCCGCCGCATTTGATGACAAAACAATTATCGCTCATGAGTCCGGTCCTTTCTTGTGTAGGCTTACGTCCGGTAGGCCGCGTTGATGCGGACATAATCATAGGTCAGGTCGCAGCCCCAAGCAGTAGCGCGCGCTTCCCCCATGTTCAAGCTGACGTAGATCTGCACGAGGTCGCCGCGCAGGTACTCGAGCGCCGCGTCCTCATCGAACTTCACCGGCCGCGACTGCTCCAGAACGGATATATCGCCGAGCCGGATATCCACGGTGTCCACATTCACGGGCTCGCCCGCCCGGCCGACGGCGGCAATGATCCGTCCCCAATTGGCGTCGGCTCCGAAGCAGGCGGACTTCACCAGGGAGGAGCCGACCACCGTTTTGGCAATGGCCCGGGCAGCCTTATCGGACTGTGCACCGTCCACGTTCACCTCGACCAGCTTCGTCGCTCCTTCGCCGTCACGGGCGATCGCCTTCGCGAGATACTCGCCCACGTGCCGGAAGCCTTCCTCGAACGCCGCCCAGTCCGGGTGGCCCGGGGCCAGGGCTTCCCCGCCCGCTGCGAGCCCGCTTGCCATGGCGACGACCATGTCGTTCGTGCTCGTGTCGCCGTCCACGGTGATCATGTTGAAGGTGGAATCGGTCACGCCGTTCAAAAGCGCCTGCAGATCGCTGCCCGCTACGTTGGCGTCCGTAGTGATGAATCCGAGCATGGTCGCCATGTTCGGATGAATCATCCCGGAGCCTTTGGCCGCACCGGCTATGTAAACGGGCTGCCCGCCTACCTCCACGCTGACGCAGATCATCTTCTGCACGAGGTCGGTCGTCAGGATCGCCTGGCAGAAGTCCTCGCTTCCGTCCACCTTCAGCCGTTCCGGAAGGGCGGCGATGCCGCTTCGCACCTTCTCCATCGGCAGCAGCTCGCCGATGACGCCGGTCGAGGTCACCCCGACCAGGTACTCCTCGATCCCGAGCGCCCGGGCCATCGCCGAACGCATCTCCCGCGCGTCGTCCTCGCCCTGCTGGCCCGTGCACGCGTTGGCGTTGCCGCTGTTCACGAGCATCGCCTGCAGCTTGCCTTCCTGCCCGATGCTCTCCCGCGTCACCTTAAGGGGCGCCGCCTGGAACGCATTCAGCGTATACACGCCAGCCGCCGCGGCCGGCACCTCGCACCAGATGGCGCCGAGGTCGTAGCGCTCTGTTTTCTTAAGGCCGCAGTGAAGGCCTCCTGCCGTGAAGCCTTTTGGCGTCGTGACGCCGCCGGCTTCCACCACTTGAAATCCAGCTCCCATTTTCCTTCCACCTATCCTCGCAAATTAAGGGTAAACCGGGGTGAACGCAAGCCCCGTCGCTTCGTCCCAGCCCATCATCAGGTTCAGGTTCTGAACAGCCTGCCCGGCCGCTCCCTTCACCACATTGTCGATGACCGACACGATCGTCACGCGGCCAGTCCGGTCATCCACGGAGAAGCCGATATCGCAGTAGTTCGAGCCCCAGACTTCCTTTGTGCCTGGAACCTTGCCTTTCGGACGGATCCGCACAAAGGGGCGTCCTTTGTAGAACTCCCGGTAGAGCTCGAGGAAATCCTCATCGGAACGCTTCCCCTTGACCGTGGCATAGATCGTGCTCTGAATGCCGCGGGTCATCGGAACGAGATGCGTTGTGAACGTCGTGATGACTTCCTGCCCGGCTTCCCGGCTCAGCACCTGCTCGATCTCCGGGATATGCTGGTGCTTGTTCACTTTGTACGCCAGGAAATTCTCATTGATTTCCGCAAAATGATTGGTCAAGCTGAGCCCGCGTCCTGCTCCGGATACTCCGGACTTCGCATCAATGATAATGGTCGCCGGGTCAATCCAGCCCGCCTTCACGGCAGGCACGAGCCCGAGCAGGGTAGCCGTCGGGTAACAGCCCGGGTTGGAGATGAAGTCCACTCCCTTTACCTCTTCCCCATAGACCTCCGCCAGTCCATACACCGCCTTGGCTAAATATTCATCGGCGGCCGGCTTGTGTTTATACCATTTCTCATACACTTCCCCGGACTTCAGACGGAAGTCACCCGAAATATCGATGACCTTCAGCCCGGCTTCCAGCAGCTGCGGAGCCAGGTTGGCGGCCACTCCTGCCGGGGTCGCCAGGAAGACGACATCCGCTTTGCTACGGATAAGCGGAACGTCTACCGCGTCCAGCGTGTCGGTCACAATTTCGTTCAAATGCGGAAAACCGTTCGCAATCGGCACCCCCGGCGTCGAAGACGAGATAACCGAGGTAATGTCCACATGGGGATGCTGCAGCAAAAGCCGGATCAGCTCGACCCCGCCGTAACCGGTGGAGCCGACGATAGCCGCGCGAATGGGTTGAGTCATGGATGAGTCCTCCTTCTAAGACAGAAACCAACGTCCCTTAAAAATGATATGTATTATTATACGGTCCATAGTATAAAAATTCAATTTATATTTTGGGCCTACCTTTTCTACTTCGCCATTTGTGCCGAAATTCCCCCTTCGACCGATAAAAAAAGAAGGCGGTTTTCCGTAAGCGGGTAGAAGCGAACGCAGAGGAATCGGTTAGGCCCGTCATGGAGGAAGGGACCTTCCCCCGCCCAGCGTTAGGCCTGCCGCTTTTTTCCTCGCGGCGCACAAAAAAAGGCATTCCCCTGGAACGGGAAATGCCCCCGGCGTCCTCCTGCCCGGCTCCCCTGCTGCCGCCCAGACGCTGGTACCTGCCCGGCGAAAGCCGGGAAGGATTGCGGATCATCGGCTCGAGCCGTTCCCTCACGCGTGCTTCGGCGATTCGCCATTCCTGGCGGATCCGCGCGAACTCGGGACTCGTCTGGTCCGCCGCCCACCTGAGGTCTCCGCCGCTTTCGTTCGCGGCCTCCGGTCTTCCCACCGGGCTATGCACGCCGCCCCCTCGGCAAGAAAACGGGGGCAAGCGTAAAAGCCTACTTAACTTACTCCGTTTCTCCCGGCTCGCGGTGGATCTGATGGCGCAGGTACGCATCGATCAGGAAATCGATCTCCCCGTCCATCACCGCGCCGACGTTCCCGGTCTCCGTCAGCGTCCGGTGGTCTTTCACCATGCTGTACGGATGGAACACGTACGAGCGGATCTGGCTGCCCCACGCAATGTCGGACTGCTCGCCGCGGATCTCGGCCAGGTGCTTCTCCTGCTCCTCGATCTTCTTCTCGTACAGCTTCGAGCGCAGGTGGGTCATCGCCCGCTCGCGGTTCTTGATCTGCGAGCGCTCGGTCTGGCACGTCACCACAATTCCGGTCGGAAGGTGCGTGATCCGCACGGCCGAGTCCGTCGTGTTGATGTGCTGGCCGCCTGCTCCCGAGGACCGGTAGGTGTCGACCTTGAGGTCCTCCGGCCGGATCTCGATATCCGCGTCTTCCTCGATCTCCGGCACGACGTCGCAGGAGACGAAAGACGTATGGCGGCGGCCCGACGCGTCAAAGGGCGAGATGCGCACCAGCCGGTGCACGCCTTTCTCCGTCTTCAGGTAGCCGTAGGCGTTATGCCCCTTGATGAGAAGCGTCACGCTCTTCACGCCGGCCTCGTCGCCCGGCAGGTAATCGAGCACCTCGACCTTGAAGCCCCGCTTCTCCGCCCAGCGGCGGTACATCCGAAGCAGCATCTCGGCCCAGTCCTGCGACTCCGTGCCGCCCGCACCCGGATGAAGCTCGAGAATCGCGTTCAGCCGGTCGTACGGTTGGCTTAGCAGCAGCGTCAGCTCATACGCCTCGAGCTTCTTGACGAGCTCGGCTGTTCCGTTGACCAACTCCTCGACCAGGCTGTCGTCTTCTTCCTCTTCGGCCAGCTCCAGCATCACTTCGAGGTCCTCGTAGTTCTTCGACAGTTCCTCGTAGTCGGAGACGACGCTCTTGATCGCATTCAGCTCACCGATGATCTTCTGGGCGTAATCGTTATCGTCCCAGAAGTCGGGAACCGACATCTTCTCTTCGTAATCCGCGATTTGTTCCAGCTTGAGGTCTAAGTCAAAGAGACCCCCTAAGTTCATTTAATCGCCCTGCTACTTCTCTTAGGTCCTGCTTAATTTCCGGTTCCATCGTATGCTTCACGCTCCATGAATAGATTGGGTTGAGAATAAAGATAGGAGAAGGGGATGCCGCCGCGTTGTCTCTCGGCCCATCCCCCGTCTCTTGTATTCCGTCGGCCGGCCCGGATGGGTATGGGGTTTACCCCCATAGTTCCTCCCAAGCCTTAGCTCGCTTTCTTACTTGCCGTGGCACTGCTTGAACTTCTTGCCGCTTCCGCATGGGCACAGGTCGTTGCGGCCCACCGTATCCTCACGCTTCACCGGACGCTTCTCCGCCGGCTCGCCGCTTGGATCGACGGCCTGTCCTTCCGCTACCGCTTGGCGCTCCAGGTTCACTTCCACCTGCGCCTTCATGATGTAAGTGGCGACTTCCTCCTGGATGCTGTTGATCATCTCCTGGAACATCTCGAAGCCTTCGAACTGGTATTCCCTCAGCGGATCGGTACCGCCGTAGGCCCGAAGGTGAATCCCCTGGCGGAGCTGATCCATCGCATCGATGTGGTCCATCCACTTGCTGTCCACGGCGCGGAGTACGACCACCTTCTCGAACTCGCGCATGTTCTCCGGTCCGATCTGCTCTTCGCGGGCTTCATACTTCTCGAGAATCTGGGCCTGGATGTACTCTGTGATCTCTTCCTTCTCTTTGCCCCAGAGGGTATCCTTCGTCAGCGCGCCTTCCTCCAGGAACGTATTGTTCGCGTAGGCGGCCAGCTCTTCGAGCTCCCACTCTTCCGGGATTTGGTCGTCCGGGCAGTGGGCTTCCACCGCACGCTCGACCACCGGGTTGATCATGTTGAGGACGATCTCGCGGATGTCTCCCGATTCGAGCACTTCCATCCGCTGCTTGTAGATGATGTTCCGCTGCTGGTTCATGACGTCGTCGTACTGGAGAACGACCTTCCGCACGTCGAAGTTGTTGCCCTCCACCCGCTTCTGGGCGGATTCCACCGCACGGGTAATGAGGCGGCTCTCGATCGGCTGGTCCTCCTCGAAGCCCAGACGATCCATCATGCCCATGATGTTCTCGGCGCCGAAGCGCTTCATGAGATCATCCTCGAGCGAGAGGTAGAACTGGGAAGACCCCGGGTCCCCCTGACGTCCGGCGCGGCCGCGCAGCTGGTTATCGATCCGGCGGCTTTCATGCCGCTCCGTACCTATAATATGCAGGCCTCCGAGCTCCGGAACCCCTTCGCCCAGCAAAATATCCGTTCCGCGTCCCGCCATGTTGGTGGCGATGGTAACGGCTCCCGGCTGTCCGGCGCGGGAGACGATCTCCGCTTCCTCGGCGTGATACTTCGCGTTCAGCACCTGGTGCTTGATGCCTTTCTTCTTCAGCATATCCGACAGCTTCTCCGAGTTCTCGATCGACACCGTACCGACCAGCACCGGCTGATTCACCTGGTGCCGCTTCACGATCTCTTCGACGGTGGCGCGGAACTTGCTGCCCTCGGATTTATAGACGACATCCGGCATGTCCTTGCGGATGTTCGGCCGGTTCGTCGGCACCACGACGACGTCGAGCCCGTAAATCTTCTTGAACTCCTCTTCCTCGGTCTTCGCCGTACCGGTCATCCCGGCCAGCTTGCGGTACATCCGGAAGTAGTTCTGGAAGGTGATCGTCGCAAGCGTCATGCTCTCGTTTTGCACCGTGAGGCCTTCCTTCGCCTCGATCGCCTGATGCAGCCCGTCGCTGTACCGGCGTCCCGTCATCAGACGCCCGGTGAACTCGTCCACGATCACCACTTCGTCCTCCTGGACGACGTAATCGATGTCCCGCCGCATGATCGCATGAGCTTTCAGCGCTTGGGTAATATGGTGGTTCAGGAGCACATTGGCGTGATCAAACAGGTTCTCGATCCCGAAAGCCTTCTCCGCCTTGGCTACCCCGGCTTCCGTCAGGTTAACCGAACGGAGCTTGATGTCAATCGTGTAGTCCTCTTCGTCCTTCAGCTTGTTCACAAAACGATCCGCCGTCGTGTAAAGCTCCGTCGACTTGGCGGCTTGTCCCGAAATGATGAGCGGAGTCCGCGCCTCGTCCACCAGAATGGAGTCCACTTCATCGACAATGGCATAGTGAAGCGGACGCTGCACCATTTGTTCCTTGTACAGCACCATGTTGTCGCGCAGGTAATCGAACCCGAACTCGTTGTTCGTTCCGTACGTGATATCGCAGGCATAAGCCTGCTGCTTCTGGGCATGGTCCATGCTGTTCAAGTTCAGCCCGACCGTAAGCCCGAGGAAGTTGTAAACCTTCCCCATCATCTCCCAGCCGACGGTGGCCAAGTAGTCGTTGACGGTAACCAGGTGGACGCCCTTGCCCGAGAGGGCATTCAGGTACACGGGAAGCGTTCCGACGAGCGTTTTTCCTTCCCCGGTTTTCATCTCCGCGATTTTTCCTTCGTGAAGCACCATACCCCCGATCAGCTGCACATCGAAGTGGCGCATCCCGAGCGTCCGCTTGGCCGCTTCCCTTACCGTGGCAAAAGCCTCCGGCAGCAGGTCCTCCAGCGTTTCGCCCTTCTCCAGGCGTTCTTTGTATTCATCGGTTTTGGCTCTCAACTGCTCGTCCGTCAAAGGCTCGAAATCAGCCTCCATCGCGTTGATCCGCTCTACCGTTTTCATCATTCGTTTGATATCGCGCTCGTTCGAGTCACCGAATATCTTTTTGACGATTCCCAGCATGGGTTAGACCCCTTTCCAAATCCTTCAAGGATAAACGAACCTTAGGCTCACGCCCGGGTCCGCGCCCTGCCTGTCCAGCAGGCTAAGGATCTATCCAGAAAGGTATGCTTTCTTATTTTACATAGACTTATGCAGTATAGAGAAATTGTAGCAGTTTCAAGAGGAGGTAGCAACTTAATCTGCGTAAAACGCCGTCTTTTCGGCACTAAAAAACCCGATCCGTTTCGGACCGGGCGTCTGTATAATGGATGGAGTAGAGCAGGATTGCTTACCGGGCCGGCTCGATCAAGCCGTATGTCCCGTCATTGCGCTTGTAAACCACATTCACCTGCTCGGAATCGCCCGAGTTGGCAAAGACGAAAAAGTTGTGGCCCACCATGTTCATCTGGAGGATGGCCTCTTCCACATCCATCGGCTTCAAATTAAACCGCTTGGTGCGGACGAGCTCGAAGTCATCTTCCTCCTCGTGCATCAGGGCGGCGGCTACCTCATCTTCTTCCTTGAAGCTTCTCATGCCGCTTTCCTGCCGGATCCGGCGGTTGGCCTTCGTCTTCAGCTTACGGATCTGCCGCTCCAGCTTCTCCGTGACCAGGTCGATCGACGCGTACATGTCGCCGTCCTTCACCTCGGCCCTCAACATAACGCCCGGAAGGGGGATCGTCACCTCTACACTGTGTCCGGCTTTCGTTACGCTTAACGTTACATTCACATCAGCAATCGGGGGAGCTTCAAAATACCTTTCCAGCCTGCCAATTCTCTTCTGCACATACTCTCGCAACGCTTCGGTTACTTCGATGTTTGCACCTCGAATGGTATAGTTCATGGTATAACTCCTCCTTTCCCTTTCATTATAGTATATATACCCACAACTTCAAAATATATTTACAAGAAAATTCGCACAATTCTGAAACATACGTGACAGCCTGATGTCAAGCTGGCCGGCGGCCTTTTTAGCCTGTGGATATCTGCTTGCTAGTTAGAGAAGTAAGCGATTTCAAAGGACCGCGGCTTATCCCCGTTTTGCTCCTTCAGCGCGTTTTTCGCTCCCTCTTCCCCACAGAAAAAACACCCCGGAATCGAGTTCCGGGGTGTTCCTGCTTAGGAGCCGTTTGCTTATTTATAAGATCGGCTCTCCAGCCGATAATTACAGTTTTACAACGTTTGCAGCTTGAGGACCGCGTGCGCCTTCTACGATGTCAAACTCCACTTCTTGACCTTCGTCAAGGGATTTGAAGCCTTCTGCTTGGATAGCCGAGAAGTGTACGAATACATCTCCGCCTTCTTCCGTCTCGATGAAACCGTAGCCTTTTTCTGCGTTGAACCATTTAACTTTACCTTGCATCTGGAACATTCCCTTCATCTTCAAATAAATGTACATCCTATGTACATGGCATTACCCCTAGACTATAACACTGCAAGTAAGCGTATGTCAATTCTCCCCAAGTCCGCCTGTTGATAAACTGCGGTAATTTTCCGAAAATTCATCCACTAACAACTTTTAAACAGGATTTATTCCCTGTGAAAGCTTATTTTCATTGGATATCCACAAAGTTATACACATTATCCACAGGTTGGCTGCTGGAGTTGCTAACAGACTAACAGGGTCTTAAGTCACGGTCCCTCCCCTTCTTCTTACATAAAAACAAGCCAATGCCGAAGGTTCGACATTGACTTATAGGAGAAGGGTCCTTTATTTTCTCTGATTGAAAAAAACGCTATCGCTCGCATAAGCCGATTCATAGGCATTCTTCTGCATACGGGCGGAGGTAAGCTTGGCCATGCCCTGCTCGGCCTCCTGCTTCAGTCGGCTCATCCGCTCCCGGATGGCCGTATCCTTCTCCAGAATCCCCGCGATGATCGGATGATAGAGGGTTAGCTGGTCGGCCGAATAGTTCTTCTGGAGCAGGAGGGAAATCAGCTCTCCCCGCCTGTGGACAAACGCTTCCAGCTCCTCGTACTCACAGGAAGCGAGATTCGCCATGATGGCATCCGTCAGCCGGTCGAGCTCCAAAATATGCTTATCCATGCTGCAGTCCCGCCTGAACGAGGCCGCCTTTCGCCGCCTGCATCCACGTGTCCTTCAGATCGATCAGATAGCCCAGCACTTCCTCAGCTGGCGCGGTGTCTTTCTTTACGTTGGCTTCTCTAAGAAGGAAGAGGAAATACTCATACAGGCTGGTAAGCTGAGGAGCAAGGCTGGACTTCGTGTCCAACGTGGCGATAAGCTCGCTGATGATGGACTGCACCTTCACCAGGTTCGTGCTGGCATCCGCGTAGTTCTTCTGCTTGATGGCTTCAATGCCCAGGCGGTTAAACCGGATGGCGCCGTCATAGAGCAGAATCAGGAGCTGCTGGGGGCTGGCGGTTTGGACGGAGTTGTTCAGGTACTGGTTGCGCTGCAATTGATTCATCAGGTGATCCCTCCACTATCTTCGTTCATCGACCATGAGTCCGGCTAGTTCCCAAATTTTCGATACAAAATCCAGCGTCTTCTCCGCCGGCACTTCCCGGATAATATCTCCGGTCTCTTTGTCATGCACCTTCACCATGATTTGGTGGGTTTTCTGGTGGACGGAGAATTCCAGCGTCGTAATCCGGCCTTCTGCGGCCTTCAGGGCTCTCTCAATCGTCTTGATCAGCTGCTCGTCACTGATGTGGACGTTCTCGCCCTTGATCTCGGCTTCCTTGATTTCCTTCGTATTGCGGATGGCGTCTATGTTGGAAATAACGTTCTCTTGGGAGCTGGGTCTTCCGGTAAATTCCTTCTCAAGGGAAACCGGCGTCGCAGCGTCCGTGCGCGGGATGTTTGGATTCATGCGCAAACCTCCACAGGATCAGTGTCATAGGGTAAAGCTCTTGTTTTACCCTTGTGGGGAGAAGTACTGCATTAGCGAGGAGCTTTGGGCGCTCATTTTGTTCATGGCTGTTTCCATTGCCGAGAACTGTCGGTAGTAGCGGTTCTCAATATCAGCCAGACGGCTGGTAAGCTTGGAAATGTCTTTTTTGACACCTTCAATGTCCTTGCTAATGAAACTCTTGTCATAAAGACTTGCTGGCGAGCCCGCCTTCTCTGTAACCCGGCTCATCAGGTTCGTTACTTCGTCGTATAAACGTGTAGCAATCCCGTCAGCACTTGTAGTAGTGGTATTATTATCGTTAGCCGTGAATAGGTTCATGACCTGTTCTGGATTATCCGTGAGCGCCTTCCGTAGCTTGGTCTCATCGATATAGAGTTTACCGTTCTCTTGGTAGCTCCCAGTCGTAATCCCAATCTCTGTAAGAGAGGCAACATCACTGGCAGGAAGTCCAGTCACATTACCCATTAAAGTGAGGCGGAATTTGCTTAGACCTGAAGTTAGGATAGAATCGTTTTTCAGTAAGCCGCTCTTCGCCTTCTCTTCCCACCGCTTGACGTCGTCTTCCTTCATTTCCTTCCTCTGATCATCGGTTAGCGGGGCAAAGTCTCTAAAGCGTTCTTCAGAGGTTTTCTTATTTACCGTTTCGATCAGCTCGTTGTATTTCTCCACAAAGGATTTAATATTGGAAATGACGGCATCAGCATCCTGAGAGATGGTGACCCGGACATCCAGTTCGGTATCCGACTGAACTCGGTTCGCGGTGAAGCTGATTCCATTAATGGAGAAGGTGTTGGACGCGTATTCTCCTTGAACCCCGTTGAACACCACAGTGGCATTTTTACCGGATATGTCTACCGCTGTAGAAGGAAGTTTAAAGACGGTTTGAAGGGTGTCATCGGCCGGGTCCGCCATGTCCAGCTTGATTCTGGCGTTTGTTCCCGTTGTAGTAGACGAGAAGAAAAAGCGGTCCAAATTAGCATCATAGCTCATTTTGACGCCTGTTGCGCTTGATTGAGCATTTACTTTTTTTACTATTGCAGAGATAGTATCATCAGGTAACAGTTCAATTGATACTGAACCTTTTTCTCCGGTTACATTTAAAGTCTTGTTGGCTGAAATTATCTTAGCCTCTGCATCACCGGCTCCTGTTGAAACAACATCTCCAGAGGTTAAAGAAGCGGCTTCCGCCAAGCTTTTTACCCTAATCGTATAGGCACCATCCCCGGAATTGGCCGTCCCTGTAGCTGTTACAACTCCCGTATCGCTGGAGGAGGCTTTTTTCACCATATAACTCGATTGCATCTTCATGTTGAACAGCGAATTTCGAAAATCCAGAAGACTCTTGTTCATGGACCGATAATCATCGCGCTGCCATTCCAACGTCTGTTTCTTCTGGGTAAGTTTATCAAGAGGCAGTCTCTTAACCTTCATCATCTGGCTGACCATGCTGTCTATATCCATGCCGGATGAACCGGTAATTCTCATCCCTACCAATTGTATCCCTCCTCTTTCATTCCGCTCTTTTCTATTAATATCGGTATCATAAGTTATCAAATGAATAGGCATATTACATAAAATATGATAATCCGTTTCATGATTACTCCATTAGAACAAAAAATAGACCCTGGAATAATCCAGGGCCCTAGAGCATTTAGCTTTGTCGATATTAACGGAGAAGCTGTAGAACGCCTTGCGGTTGTTGGTTGGCTTGAGCAAGCATAGCTTGAGCTGCTTGAGCCAGGATGTTGTTCTTCGTTTGCTCCATCATTTCTTTCGCCATGTCGGTATCGCGGATACGGGACTCAGCCGCAGTCAGGTTCTCGGAAGAAGTATTCAGGTTGTTAATTGTGTGTTCCAGACGGTTTTGAACAGCACCAAGTTTGGAGCGTTCAGAAGATACCTTCTCCAATGCATTATTAACAACAGAAATAGTAGAAGCAGCTTGTTCTCGGCTAGATACATCTACACCTTTAACTACAATCTTGTCACCGGCAGCTGGGTTAGCTAACCCAAAAACAGTTGCTAAATCCATAGTTCCTTTTGTTGTGTCTGTAAATGTAATAACAGATGTTGCAAAAGTACCGATTTTTACATTGTCTTTAAAAACGTCTGAACCTACAAAACTATATGAGCCTGGTGCAAGTTTGCTATTTGTTTGGCCAGATTCAAGATTTTTAGTGAGTTTTGCGGCACCCGCAGAGTCAATAACAATCTTATCGCCATCATTTAAAGCTGCAGCTTTTGCAAAAGTGTAAGTTCCACCTCCAGCTGTTGTCGCGACATTAGTAGCCAGGGAAGCCACTTTTTGTCCACTGGCATCAAGAAGGTCTGTACCTTTAACAGTATATGACCCAGCTGTTAAAGTTGCACCTGCTGTACCGCCAACTACACCAGCAGCTACCTCAACTCCAGAAGCTAACCCTAGACTAGCAGCTCCCATTTCATTGATTGCAAGATTCATGGTCTGATTTTCATTCGCACCAATCTGGAAAGTTCCGTTAAACGATCCATCAACCAGTTTTTTGGTGTTAAACTCAGTAGTAGTAGAAATACGGTCAATTTCAGTTACTAACTGATCAATTTCTTTTTGGATTTCTCCACGATCTGTGTTTGTATTAGTATCACTCGCAGATTGAACTGCCAGCTCGCGCATACGCTGAAGAATGGAGTGAGTTTCGTTCAAAGCACCTTCAGCAGTTTGAATCAAAGAGATGCCGTCCTGCGAGTTCTTGGAAGCCATGTCCAAACCACGGATTTGTCCACGCATTTTCTCGGAAATTGCCAGACCAGCGGCGTCGTCACCAGCACGGTTGATACGAAGACCGGAAGACAGTTTTTCAATGTTCTTGCTAGTTGCTGCAGAGTTGTTGCTCAGCTGACGGTACGTGTTCAACGAAGAGATGTTGTGGTTAATTCTCATTTCAATAATTCCTCCCTGAGTAAAGTTCTCCACTTCCATGTGGACCAGGAGCTTCAGTCGATCGGCCGCCCGACTGAATTCCTTATGATAGATATATCGTTAAAACCGGGAGGGCTTGATATGAGAGGAAACAACCTAATTTGGCCAAAATTGACCCATTTTCACATAATTCCTCTTCTATTCTACTTTAATACCCTACTTATCTCCTTATTTCTCCGTTTTACGTATTAACCCACTTAAATCCCGTCCAATCAAGCTGCTCCGGGAAGCTTCCCGGTTGGATTGCTGGATCGCAAGGTACACTTCCTTGCGGTAAACCTCCACCTGCTTCGGCGCATTAATGCCGATTTTGACCGTATCACCTTCGGTGCCGAGGACGATCAGCTCGATTCCTTCGCCGATCATGATCGACTCTCCCTTTTTCCTGGATAGAACTAGCATCGGGTTCAGCCTCCTTGGTTCTCGGGAATGAGCTTATGCTTTGTCTTGTACTCCGACTGGTGAAGGACGAGCTGCTTGCCGGTTCGGGTCTTCGTATGAATGGCCAGGGGGGCGAGCAGATTGGCGGTGGCGTCCTCCAGGGAATCCGGTACCGAAAGCATTACCATAATGACAAGATCCTCGGGTTCGGGCATACCCAGCTCCTCTTTCATCCCCTCGGTCAGCTCCACCTGGTACCCCGGGAAGAAGTAGAACGGGTCGGCGAGAATAAACGCCAGCTCTCCCTCGTCCACCGACTGAAGGTAAGAAACCGGAATCTCTCCCTCGTTGCGAATGATCATAAACCGCTGATGGTCCGGAAACCCCGGAAGCCCCTGCGGAAAAGTAAAGATTTCGTCTTCCTGCACCTCTATGTCACCAAACCAACGGGTGGTTACTAGCACGTCCCTCATCCTCTCTTAAGCGGGTTGTTTCCTCATGGGGTTTTCTACAAGAAAACCAAGGTTTCCTGCCCTTTTGTCGAAAAAAGCCAAAAAAGACGGAGAATCCCCGTCCTGCCCGGCCTCTTCTATGGAAAAAAAACTACCTAACGGTATCAATGATAGGCGGAATATACTCCACCTTGGGGTACTGCTGCATGTAAATGTCCAGCTTCCCTCTCGTGTACTCGATGATCGGCTTATGAGGGATCACGTTGATATCCACGCGGCCTTCCGTCACCTGAATCTCGGGCTTGTGGGCGGTATACCTTATGTCCACGTTATCCATGGAAGCCGGACCATAATAATCGAACTCGGGAAAATGATACGCCTCCTGCTCGGCATTGTCGGCAATGGGATTGCCGGGTTTGGAGATGTCCGCCAGGCGGTTGCCGTACTCCACCCGGTGAGCAATCCCCTGCAGCAGGATCTCGTGGGCCTGGGAATAGATGCGCTGCATCGACTCCAGGATATTGCCCTTGCCAAGAGCGTCCCACGCCCGGCTCTGGTCAATCTCCAGCTCGCCTTGTGGGGAATGGATATCCAGCTTAGCCGGCGTGGTCCGGATCTGCACCTCGGCCTTCGGCTGTTCGATGCTCTGCCGGCCCGGATCCGCGTCAATCCCAATACGGCCGTACTGCTGGCGAATTTGAAGCTGAGGAATGGAAACCACGGCCGTCCCCTCCTATCTCAGGAAGTCCACCAGGCTCGGCTGAATGAGCTTGGAGCCGACGGACAAGGAGGCTTGGTAGACGTTCTCATCCATCTTCATGTTGGTGATAACCTCCGCCATATCGGCGTCCTCGGTCTTGGACTGAAGGCTCTGGAGGTTAATGTTGATGTCCGCCAGCCGCCCCTGAATCAGGTCGATCCGGTTCATCCGTGCCCCTACCTGGGAGCGGGTTTCCAGAAACTTATCGTTGCGGCTGTCAATCTTTCCGATGAGGGAAGAGACCGCCGAATAATCACTGCTGCCCAGGGCCGTATGAAGCTCCTTGAATATTTGAAAAATGCTGTCCGTCTCGGTCGTCCCGCCGAACACTTCATTACCGTTGACGTTGATCGGCATCTTGATCCCCGCTCCGACCTCGTACTTGATCTCGCCGGAATCCGCCGGCTTAAGCGTCGACAGGTCCAGATCCGCAATTCCCGTCTTGGGGTACGGAGCTTGGGTCGTGTTCTGGCCGTTAAAGACCGCCTTCCCATTAAACGTCGAGTTGGCGATATCGATCATCTGGTTGTACAGCTCGCCCACTTCGCTCTGAATGGACTTCATGGCGGTGTCCGGGTTGGTTCCGTTTGAGCCATTTACCGCTAGCTCCCTAAGCCGCTGCAGGACACTCCCTGCCTGATTCATCGTCGTATCCGTGTAATCCAGCCAGGAGACGGCGCTGTCCACGTTGCGCTGGTACTGGTCGTTGGCCGTCAGCTCGCTGCGGTAGCGCATAGAGAAGGTAATGCCGACGGGATCGTCCGAAGGAGCATTGATTTTGCGTCCGGTCGACATCTGGTTCTGCCATTTGTCCATCCGGTGCAGGTTGGCGTTCAGGTTGCGCATGAGCTGGCTGCTCATCATACCTTGCGTTACTCTATAGGGCATTTCTTATCCACCTTTTGTCAGCTTGATAAGGCAGCCGTTATCTGCCTACGACTCCCATGCTGTTGATGACCTTGTCCAGCATTTCGTCGAACGTGGTCATGGCGCGTGCCGCCGCATTGTAAGCATGCTGGAACTTGATCATGTTGGACATTTCCTCGTCCAGAGACACCTGGCTGACGGATTGTCTTCGGGAATCCACCTGGTCGGTGAGGACCTTCTGATTGCCCGCCTGGCGGGTGGCCTCCTGGGTTTGCACGCCCAACTGGCCTACTGTAGAACGGAAAAAGTCGTCCATCGTTGCTTTCGTGTCCGGGGTACCGGCAACGGCGGCCGGAAACGTAAACTTGGTGTTGGTCAAGCCGGAGATGAGCAGCGCCATCGTATTGTTTCCTTTGATCACCGTATCGGATGTACCGGTTCCCGTAGTCCGCAGCGAAGTGGCGATCAGGTTCGGGTTATTGACGATATCCGGATTCACTTGAAAGGTCGTTCCGGTCGTCCCGGTGAAGAAATCTCCCGCCGCCGTCGGCGTATCGCTGAAGATATATCCGAGCTTGTGCAGCCCGTTTAGGCCGTTGACCTTCACCGTCAGGTCTTCCTTGAGCTCACGGTCCGCACCGGTGTAGGTTTTATTGCCGAGAACCGTGTTGTTGGGGAGAACGGAACCCTTCGGGATCGTCACCTCGATCTCTCCGTTGGCAATAGTGTTAACGAGCGTATCGATCTGGTTCTGGTAATCGGCGACGTACTTGTCCCGGGAAAGAATCATTCCATGGATTTCTCCATTGTTCAGAGCACCGGACCCATAGGCGGCACTGACGGAATCTGCCGTTAACGGCGTTGCCTGCGCTCCCTCGACCAGAGCAACCGATCCCATCGTGATCGTATAGCCTTGGGGGGAATCCTGCACCTGAATGTTAACGATCTTCGAAAGCTGATCCGTCAGCAGGTCCCGCTGGTCCCTCAGGTCATTGGCGTTGTCTCCCAAGCCTTCGACCCGCTGGATTTCGGCATTCAGCCGGGAGATCGAATCGATCTGGGTGTTCACCTGGCTGATTGTGACGTTAATGTTCGCCGTAAGATCCCCCTTCAGGTCCTCCAACTGGCGGCTCGTCGTATTGAAGGCATCGGCCATGGCCATGGCGGCTTCCCGGACAATTTTGCGGCCGTCGGTTTTTTCCGGGTCCTTGCTGAGATCGGACCACGCTTTGAAGAAATTGTTGACGACCGTACGAATCCCCGTTTCCGAAGGCTCGGCGATGATCGTCTCCAGCTTCTCGAGCGTATCCTGCCGGACCGACCAGCTGCCCAAGGATTTGTTCTCGTTGCGGAACTGATCGTCCAGAAACTTCTCGCGGATCCGGGTGATCGAATCGAATTCGACCCCCATGCCGAGCTGACCCGGTGCCGTGGAATGGGAAAGCCCTACCGCTTCGATCGGACGCGCCGCCTTCATGTTGACGACCTGACGGGAATAGCCCTCCGTATTGGCGTTGGCAATGTTGTGCCCCGTGGTGGAAAGAGCGGCCTGCTGGGTGAACAACGCCCTCTTGGATATTTCCAGACTGTGAAAAGTTGATCTCATGCGGTACTTCCTTCCTGCGGCCGGACGGCGGCCCTATGCTCTTGTATCAAAATAACCGTTGCGCTTCGCACGGGAGGTCTGCTGCATCGGGTTGCGGTAAACCGCCTCGTCCTCCGGGGGACCGAGCACGACATCCAAGGAGTAATCGATAAAAGCCAGGGACTGCTCGATCAGCTGCTGGTTGACCGCATTCAGCTGGCGGAGCTCGGTAATCCGGCCCAACAGGAGCTGCTGAAGGTTCAGCACGGTCTGCTTCTCCTCCGCGTTAAAAATCAGCTTCGTTAGCTCGCTTACGGTCACGTTCGGGCTCGGCCGGAAGCCTTTGTGAAGCAGGAACTCCATGACCGCCGCCTCCCGCTTGCCGTTCCATTCCGTGATCTGCCGGACCAGCTGGGATTCCTGCTGGACCAGCCGGTTGAGCTGCTCCACCTCGTTATGGACGAGGACGCTTGTTTTCTGCTTGCCGAGCTCGATCAGCATGCCGTGGAGGGCGGTCAGTTTCTCCATCGATTCGATTAATCCTTGAAGCGCCATGCGGGTTCACCTGATTTCTTTATGGTTTGCGTTTACTTGATGTAAGGGAGAAGCTTTTCGGCAATTTTGCCGGCATCCACATGATACGTTCCGGTGCTGACCGCCTGCTTCAGCTCAGCGATCCGTTTGCTGCGCAGCTCGGCGCTCTGCTGGGTCCCGTGAGCTTCCTGGAGCTCCTTGGCCTCCGCGGATATCTGCACCTCGTCCTTCGCTTTCCCCTTCTTTCCGGTCGTCAGGGCCTCTCGGGCCTCCTGCTGCTGTCTCTTATAGGGGTTAACGTTTCCTACTCTTGGAGTTTCGTTAATTTTCATGGTCAGTTCACCTCATTCGGTTATAAATAAAAAACACCGATAATCCTTACTCCTATTATCGGCAGCTGAATCCTTATATGTTAGATGATCTTGCGAAATTGGGTACATGTTCCTTATCCGGCGGCCGTTCCGCCGCTGCCGAAGGGTAGAGACGAGACCACGGTCCCATACGAAGCGTGGCCTTTTTGTCGAAAAAAAGCGTTATCGGTCCCTCAGCCGTTCGCTGATGTTAAAGCCCGTCTGGTTCTGCTGCCGCCGAAGCTCTTCCCGTCTCTTCTCGTCCTCCAGCGTGTTGGAGACTTCCTTCGAAAGGCGCTGCCGGCAGGAATCGCAGATGGCCTGGTCCCGGATCGGGCCTCCGCATACCTCGCAAGGGTAATGGATATTCGGCGTGTTGATAATGGAAATGCGTCCCTCGCGGATAAACTTGATGATCTGCCGGACCGGCACCTCGGTCGCTTCGCTCAGCTCCTGGAGGTCGATTCCCCGGTTGGCCCGCAAGTGGGCGATGCATTTCTCGTATTGGAGGTCCATTTCCTTGATGCAGGACGGACACAGGTCTCTAGGGTTCTTCTGGTACATTTTTCCGCAGCGCGGACAGTTGTCAACATTTAAGCTCATGAAATCAAGCCCCCTGCTTCTATATTCCCTATTCGTCATAATTACGGTTTCGCCCTCAACCGCCGCCTTTTGAAAAAGGACTCCGGCGTAAAGCCGGACAAGGCAGCCTTCCGGCTGCCTATAGTGTACAGCAAACGCGGCGGGTTTGTATATATTTACCTACTATCCGGGTTACCTGGCCCAGGCCAAACCATAGACTTCTGCCGGGAGGGCCGAGCAGATGACAGCCGAGCATTGGTTAAGTGTGCTCCCCGTCGTGTAGATGTCGTCCACCAGGACGATCCGAAGCGGACTGCCATGATGGCCAGCCCTCAGCCTCCGAACCGCTTCTTCTTCCAGGGAAAAAGCCCCCGCGAGATCCGCCAGTCGCTCCGCCCGGGTCTTGAAACTCTGCTTCCCGGTATAGCGGACCCGTCTCAGCAGCGGAACGACCGGCCGCTTAACCTCCCGGCCCAGATGCCGGGCCAGCTGTTCGGCCTGGTTGAAGCCGCGTTCCAAGAGACGCTGCTCGTTAACCGGGGTGAAGGTGATCAGGTCGGGGGCTTCGCCGTTCCACTCCCCGCTCTGAAGCAGCTTGCTGTAGCCGTGATACAGCATCCCTCCGAAAACAGGAAGAAGCTTCTCCTGCCCCCGGTATTTGTAAAGGGCGAGCCACTCCTTCATCAGTTCGTTGTACCGGACCGCACTCCGGCTGCAGCGGAAAAATGCCTCTTCCCGCCGCTTGCAGTCGTGGCACTCCTCATAACGGCCGCACATGGGGCAGCGAATGTCCGTAATCCAGGGAATTTGCCCGAAGCACCCCCGGCACAGGCCAAGCGGGGGCGGCTCTCCCTGGATGGGGGAATGGCAGATGAGGCATTCGCGGCGGGAAGGGGCCAGCATGCGGCTGGTACCTTCGATGAAATGCTTCATTCGCTGCAACCAGAGGCCCGCTCCCGCCTTGCTTTGGTTATGGTTCATGTTCTCTCCTCCTCGGGAAGCAGGTAGCACTCCTGACGGGCGATTCGGTTCATGCGGGTGATCTGACGAATGGCGCCGGCCTGCGATCCCGTTACCTCTGCAGCGGCATAATACACCCGCCCCTTCGGGTCATCCTTGGACCGGCCGGCCCGGCCCGCCATTTGGACCAAGGCGGCTTCATCAAACAGGGGAGAACCCGCGTCGAGGATCACAACGTCGGTCTTCGGCACCGTTACTCCCCGTTCCAGGATGGTGGTGGTGACGAGCATCCGAATGCGGCCCTGGCGGAAATCGACCACCTTCTCCGTTCGCTCCGCATCCTTGGAGGAGGTTCCGCCTACGACATGCTGGGGAAAGCTTCTCTGCAGCAGAGCGACCAAGGGGTCGACCAGCTTGATCTGCGGAACAAAGACGAACAGCTGGGCTCCCCGGTCCAGAGAGGCCTGAATCGTCTGCACCAGCTTGACCGGCAGAGGGCCTCCTCCGGCAAAGCTCCGTAGCGGCTTCAACCGCAGCAGAACCGGAACGGGGAGGGGGTGACGGTGGTAGCGAACCGGTACTTTGGCGTGGGGAAGCTTCCCCTTCCGAATCTCCCTCTGCAAAGCTGCCGGCGGTGTCGCCGATAGAAAAATGTATCGTCCCGCCGGCTTGGCCGCCTGAAGAGCCGCATACTGCAGCTGATCGTTGTTGTGGTAAGGAAAGGCATCGAGCTCATCGATGACGACCAGATCGAAGCTCTCCCGGAACCGCATCAGCTGATGCGTAGTGGCGAGCGTAATCTCGCCCCTTTCCCATTTGTTCGGGCTTCCGCCGTACAAAGCCACGACCGTGTTGTCCGGAAACGCCCGGCGGATACGGGGCAGCAGCTCCAGCACCACATCGCGCCTCGGCGTGGCCACGCAGACGGTGCGGCCGCGGTTCACCTCGTACTCAATCAGCGGGAAGATCATCTCCGTCTTGCCGGCTCCCGTCACAGCCCAGATGAGGAAACGGGGCTTGGCCGCTCCCCCAGCGGCTTGGCGGGCGGCGCTCTCCCGCAGGAAAGCCAGGCCCGCCTGCGCCGCCCCCGTCTGGGCCGGGCTTAAGCCCCACAGCCGCCCGGTGATAGCCGTTTCGTCATCCGGCAAGAGACCGGCGCGGGCGTAGGCAATGCCTTGCGGCGCTCGCGCCGGAGCAGCGGTAGCCGGCATGGCAGTGCTGCGCGGATGGCCCGCCCAGGGCCCCTTCGGCCCCGCAGCCGAAGCAGCACCTGCGCCAGCCTCCCGGACCTGTGCCGCCTCCGTTCCCGCCGCCCTCCCGCGCTCCGCCGCCGCTCCTTCCACGAGCAGGGCACAGAACCGTGCCCTGCCCATGGTCAGGCAGCGCTCGCAGTACGGGCACGGCCCGCCGCAGTAGGGACATTCACTGACGTTCATGCCCTCCTCTCCGCTTCCGCATCGGCGGCAGCGGAACTGAACCGTCGACCGCCACAGGAAACGGCGGTCGATCCGGTCCACCCCGGCGGCGAGCCGCACCCTCCCTTCGAGCGCGGCAAGCTGCAGGGCCGACACCAGGCCGTCGGCCCCTTTCCCTTCGTCCGCAAGCAGACGAACAAGCTCCTCCAGGAGCAGGGAGCGCCCGCGCATCGGCTCCGCCAGCCGGGCGGCCAGCGCCTGCTCGGCCCTCGCTTCCTCTTCGCTGAACGCAGCGAAGCCTGTTTTCTCCATCCGGTCGCCGGATAAGAAAACAGGCTTCAGTGCTTCTGACGCCTTTTCGGTTAGGCCAAGCTGAATCAAACGTGCCGCGAATTCCCTCCTCACTTCGTTGAGGTCCTTTGGCTGAAACCTTGCCTCTTCCAAGGCTTTTTGGAGCCAAAGGGCTTGTCCCCAGGACAGATTTGGTTCGAGCCCGATCATGCCGGTGCCGGCACCTTGGCGGAACCAAAACCTTTGATCGACCCGAATGTCCAAGGATGCGTTCCAGGACCACCGGCCGCTTCTTCTTACGGCATAGACAGTTGCCTTCAAGGAGCCTCTCCCTTTTCCCATTTATTGTAAGCGTTTACCACAAATGCAGGGCCTGCTCGGGATTGAGGTTCACCTGGTCCAGGTGAAGCAGAAGCATAGGCTGTTGGTCATGTTCCTCAAGAAAGCGATCCAGTTCCCGAGTGGACTCGTATAACCGGATATAAGGCCTTCCCCTTGCGACCTTCCGGACTATGGCGCACGTATCGTCGGTGGAGCCGTTATCGAACACGGTCACATCGGCGAGCCGTCCCCTCAGCCAGGAGAAGAACAAGAAGGAATACAAATACCATTCCATATGGCTGGCATTGTTTTTGGCGATTAGAACGAGATGTATGGCACGCGGCCGGCCGGCTTTGTGCCGGATGTAATGAACCGTATGGATGATTGCAGCGCACAGTCCGTAGATCCCGACGATCAGCAAGATTCCCATCATCATCGCGGCTACCTCCTTTGAGATAGTATATGCCGCAAGGATGCCCAGAGTTCCAAGGAATGTGTCCACTTGGGACAAGGAGAAAGCGGAAATTTGCAAATGCGGGAACGGAGGCTCCGTATGAGAAAGTCTTCTTTTCGGCCCGGCTTGAATCCTGATCCGCAGGACAAGCCCCTAAAGGTGGACACTATTGGGCCAACCCCGTCTAAGGTTTACGGCCCTTACAGGGTAACCCAGCCGTTCTTGATGGAGATAATAACCGCTTGGGTGCGGTCTTCCACTTCCATCTTCTGCAGAATGCTGCTGACGTGGTTCTTGACCGTTTTCTCGCTGATGAAGAGCACTTCCCCGATCAGCTTGTTGCTTTTGCCCTCTGCCATCAAACGCAGCACTTCGGCTTCCCGTTTGGTCAGCGGAGAGTTCGGCGTATGTATATACTTGACTCCGGCTTCCTTCATGGCCTGTTCGCCGCTCATGACCCCGCGTTCGTCGAGATAGGTCATCCGGCGAAGCTGGTTGATGAGCTTGCCCGTTACCTTGGGGTGAATGTAGGCATACCCGGAAACAACGGAGCGGATGGCATTGATGAGCGACTCGGCTTCCATATCCTTAAGCAGGTAACCGGAAGCGCCTTTGCGAAGCGTCTCGAACACATAGCTCTCATCATCATGAATGGAAAGGATAATGACCTTGATCGCCGGGAAGATCTCTTTCAGCTTCTCGGTTGCCGCGACTCCGTTCTCCACCGGCATGTTGATGTCCATCAGAACGATATCCGGCCGAAGCTGGTTGCAGAGCTCAATGATCTGAATGCCGTCCCCGCACTCCCCTACCACTTCCAGGTCGTTCTCCATGTTGATGATCCGCTTGACGCCCTCTCGAAAAAGCTGATGATCGTCCGCCAGCACCAATCTAACTGTTTTCTTAGCTCCTGCTGTCATTGGCATTCCTTTACTCCTCTCTCGTCTCCGGTTTAATCGGAATTTGCATGGTGATCTTCGTACCGCCCTCCTGACTGGATTCGAATTGCATACGTCCCTCCAGCAGCTCGATCCTTTCCCGCATGCCCATTAACCCGAAGTTGGTTCCTTTGCTGATCTTGGCTTCCACTAACTCGACATCAAAGCCCTTGCCGTTGTCGCGGACGACAATCAGCACGGTTTCTTTCGTAAAGGTGACCTCGAGAGAGATAAAGGATGCTTCCGCATGCTTCATCACATTGGAAAAAGCCTCCTGAATCAAGCGGTATATCGCCACTTCCATTCCGGAGGGTAAGCGGGTTTCTTTGCCATAGAAGTCAAATTGGGTCCGGATACGGGTCTTGTCTTCATAATCCTGAACAAAGCGGCGAAGCGTCGGCACCAGTCCGAGATCATCCAGGGCCATGGGCCTCAGATTGAAGATCATCTTGCGGACTTCCTCCAGCCCGGTTCGCACCTGTCCTTTCAAGTCCACGAGCTCTTCCTTAACGGCATCGTACTGCTGCATCCCGAGCATCCGTTCGGATATTTCGGTCCGCAGGACGACGTTCGCCATCGTTTGAGCCAAGCCGTCATGAATCTCCCGGGCGATTCGCTTCCTTTCTTCTTCCTGGGCCAAAATAATCTTAAGCCCCAGCAGCTGCCGGTTCTTCGCCGATTCCAAAATACGGGTGACCCGCGACAGGTCTCCGGACAGATACTCAAGGATCACGTCCATCTGGGAAACGAGGCTTTCCGCCCGTTCCACCTGCCTGTCCACGTTCTTCACCCGTTTCTGGAGATCGTCCCTTCTGGATTTCAAGTGGGTTTCTTTCTCGCGGTAAATCGTAAGCTGCATCTGAAGCTGGGTTGCGGAGTCGTACGCCACCCGAATGTCTTCTTCCTTGTACTTATGGAAGTCCCGGCTTACTTCCGTAAGCCGGATTCTTGATCTTCTATATTCCAGTTCCAGCCTGTCCACTTGGTCAATGGTAGACGAAGTTTCTTCCATGACCTGCTGGAGTTCTCTGTACAGCGAATCTCGTTCCGCCCGGACACTCTCGCAAATTTCAAACAATTGGTATTTGCTGCTCTCCATCACTTCAATCGCATTTTTGATCACCTTATCGATCGCATCCACCTGCAAGTCATCCGGACTCCTTCGCTAAGCTGTACTTTGTCCTATATTCTATCATATTACGACTCGTTTGAAGTGATATAATAGTACTATTTTACTCCATGGTGACCGTATATGTCGCCTGGTCCCAGGATACTTTCCATCCCAGGTTCTCCGACAGAATACGCAGGGGAACCATGGTGACTTCGTTTTTGAGCACCGGAGGCACTTCCGCCGTTACATATTTGCCGTTCACATTCAAGTTGACCTGGTCGATCCACAGCTCGAGAAGCTTGCCTCCCCGCGTCACGATTACCTTACGGTTGTCGTTGTCCCACTTCACTTCTCCACCAAGCGCTTCCGTTACAAAACGAAGCGGCACCATCGTGTTGCCCGCCGTCAGATAAGGAGCAGGGGATGGCGCAAGGCCCAGCGTTTTGCCGTTCACCGTGACATTCGGGTTGTTGATCTGCAGCTTGATCTGGTTAAGCGGGAGAACAGGAGCAGCTGTTTTGTACTGGAACGAGATATCGTCGAAGCCAACCGTTCCGGTTGCTGCTCTCTCATCCTGGCCTTGGGCCGGATTCGCGACATAGATTCGCTTCACCTTAATCGGGTAAGTAAAATTATAAGCGGTCAGATCGGCGGATACCGGCTTCCAGCCTGTCCAGTCGATGGCCCGGGTTAGATCCACGAGCTTGCTAGTGCCGGCCGCATCCGTAATTTCAGCGCGCAGCCAGTTAAGGCTCTTGTCTCCCAACACATTCAATTTAAGGGATTGCGGATTGCCGCTCACCGGCAGCCCGTTGTCGCCAAACTTCACATAAGCGGCTTTCGTTCCGGTTCCGGCCGTCATGTCATACGTCAGCTGCAGGGCTTTGTTGGTTGCCGGAAGCCCCGACAGGCCCGGAACAATGCTTACCGTCCCTTTCACGTCAGCGGAAGAGCCGAGGTAGGATACCGGTTGGCTGGTCTGATCGAAGTCCGCCCAAACCTGCGTGCTTCCGATCGCCATAGCCAGGTTGGCCGAGAAGCCGTCATATTTGGCAATAAGCTGGCCGGACGTCGTTCCCGTCAGATCGCCGACATGCAGCGTATCCCCTTGCACCTCTCCTTTGAAGCCTTTCACTTCCCATTGGAAAGCATCACCGGAAAGCGTCCGTTCCTGCCCGTTTTTCAATCTGGCCACCAGGGATAGCTTGATGTCCGCCCCTTGGGTCAGAATGGTATTCGAGGCTTGAATCCGCAAGCTTTCGAGATCGGTCCGTCCGAGGACGTTCACATTCAGCGTTTGCTTGGCTTGCCCGGAGACCGCTGTTATCGTGGCCGGTCCTTTTGCAGTCGGGGTGAAGACGTTCCCGTTAAACGTTCCGCTGGTACTGGACCATTGAGCCGCCGCTTGTCCGATTGGAAGCGGGTTGTAGTAGATGTCGTAGCCTTTGATCTGGTAGGGAGCCTTTTCCCCGATCAGAAGGTTTTTCTCTCCTTCAATATTCACGGCGAGGGCCGGGCCCTTCGGAGCTGTCGTCCATACCCCCACCGCATTGACCACGGGACGCTGGTAAGTCGGGGCATTTTCTGTTTCGGTTACTAGTTTAACGCCCGTCTCCCCGAGAGGACGGCTGACCATCTGGGTGGATCCGCCTCCATCCAGTAGAAGCCCTTTCCAGATGCCGACCTTGACCATAGCCTGCTGAAGCTCGGTCATGCTGAGCCCTTTGCTGTCCCCGGAATTTTCCGCCGTGAAGAGGTAGGCATACTTGCCGTCCTGGGAATAGCCGAGAGCCGTCCGTGCCCGGTAGCCTCCCAAGCCGTCCAGCTCCCTCGAGAACGCGGCCGGCTTGCCGCCATCAACCAGAATGGTATGACCGCCGATCATGGTTTTGAAGTCTTTATAGTTGTAGGTTTTGGTAGGATCCTGGGCGATGATGCTGTAATCCGCGTTGATCTTGTCTCCTACCTTGAAATGGCCGGTAATGAATTCGGCTGCCTTGCCGGAAGCACGCAGAATATAGCCGTCGCTCGGAGGGATCATTTGAATGACGCGGTCGGGGGCGATCTCTTTAACGATGCCGTTCTGAACCAGAACCTCCGTCGGGCTCGTCACGCCGTCATTGGAACGGTCGATTTGTCCCCAGGCATCCGTATACATAAAAAGTCCGTCGATCATGCTGTGCTGTCCGCTGGGCTCGAACCAATAGTAGGTTTTGTTTATGCCGCCGAGAGCATAGCTCGCTCCATCCGGGGCTTTAACCGAGCCGGTAAAGGTAAACAAGTCGATGATCGGCTTGTTGTCTTTCGTCACGGCAAAGCTGTACAGGCCCGGAAGAAAAGGCGGCGTCGCCATAAGCTCTCCGTTGCTGATCTGCGGCCCTTCCGGCGTTCCTTCCGCTTGGGTATTGAAGAAGTCTCCGTTCACTCCGGCAACCGCTCCCGTTTCCGTGGCCATTCCGCTGACGGACTGCTTCTTCGTAAACTGGTTGTTCTTGCCGGTCATGACGTCCAGCTTAACGAGCGGGTTGTTGAGCGCTACTTCTATCACTTTGATATCGGTATGAATGGTAGAACCGCTTCGGACGGTGGAAAAATCATATTTTTTAAGAATGGCGCCGGACGTAATGATGTCCTCGCCCTGGTAGACAACGGCGGGTTCGGCTGCCATAACATTAACGGGTACCCAAGCAAAGGTCTGTAGGACCAGCGCCAGAGCGAGGGCGATTTTGATGCGGCGTGGAGTCTTGGGGGCTGTCTTGGTGGCTGCTTGCGGAAACATTTTCTTCAATCTCCTCCAATTTCTGAATCGTTCTCTACAATCTTCGATTCTTTCTATCGTTTTGTGTTCCTTACCTATATATAGACTCTACCTATATGGAAAAAGTTACGTTTCTCTTTACAATAATTTGTTGACCGTAATCGGGCGAACTCCATAAAAACGACAAAAAGCCCATTTCCGTTTGGAAATGGGCTTCGGCGTCCTCGGGGACGTTGAATTAGGCGTTTTGGAAAGCTTGCGCTTTAAGCGTCTCGGCTTTGTCGGTGCGCTCCCAAGGAAGATCCAGATCGTTGCGGCCAAAATGGCCGTAAGCCGCCGTTTGACGATAGATCGGACGGCGCAGATCAAGCTCCTTGATGATACCGGCGGAGCGCAGGTCGAAGTTCTTCTCGATCAGCTCGACCAGCTTCTCTTCGCTTACTTTGCCGGTACCGAACGTATCGACAGCGATCGAGACCGGACGGGCCACCCCGATAGCATAAGCCAGCTGGATTTCGCACTTGTCGGCCAAGCCGGCAGCGACCAGGTTCTTGGCAACATAACGGGCGGCATAAGCAGCGGAACGGTCCACTTTCGTCGGATCCTTACCGGAGAAAGCACCGCCGCCATGACGGGCATATCCCCCGTATGTATCGACGATGATTTTACGTCCGGTCAGGCCGGCATCCCCTTGAGGTCCCCCGATAACGAAGCGGCCGGTCGGGTTAATGAAGTATTTCGTCTGATCATCGAGGAATTCCGCAGGCACCACAGGGGAAATGACATGCTCCTTGATGTCCTTCTGGATCTGCTCGAGCGAAATTTCTTCCGCATGCTGGGTGGAAATGACGATGGTGTCGACACGCACCGGTTTGTCCCCTTCATACTCGATGGTCACTTGCGTTTTGCCGTCCGGACGCAAGTAGTCCAGGGTTCCGTTCTTGCGCACTTCGGACAAGCGGCGGGACAGACGGTGAGCCAGGGCAATCGGCATTGGCATATATTCAGGCGTTTCGTTCACGGCAAACCCAAACATCAAGCCTTGGTCGCCCGCGCCGAGCGCTTCGATTTCTTCGTCCGTCATTTGGCCTTCCCGGGCTTCGAGAGCCTGGTTAACCCCTTGAGCGATGTCAGCCGACTGCTCGTTAAGGGAGGTAAGAACGGCACAAGTCTGGTGGTCAAACCCATACTTCGCCCGGGTGTACCCGATTTCTTTAATAGTGTTTCTCGCGATTGCGGAAATATCCACATAATCGGCACGGGAACTGATTTCTCCAATAACCAGAACCAATCCGGTAGCCACCGATACTTCGCAAGCTACGCGGGCATTGGGATCATTTTCAAGAAATGCGTCCAGGACGGCGTCCGAGATTTGGTCACAAATTTTATCCGGGTGACCTTCCGTAACCGATTCTGACGTGAATAAGCGACGAACGCTTGAAGATGCCATATCCGCTCAACCTCCCATAAAAAATCAACCTTCTCCTCCAGGAAAAGGTTGTGTTCACGACCTTCATTACATCATAGTACTGTAATTGTCCATAGGTGTCAAATCCTGATAACGTTTGTCGGATAAGGAGGAAAGCACCGTTTGGTCGTTTGATTTTGTTGTATGGATGGTAATGCTATTGGAGCTGATCTCCCCACGAAAAGGATACAAGAATTATGGCATTCCGGTTAATAAAATGACGACAAGAACCTTGGCCGTTCTAAGCTTTAATTAAGGGTTAAGTTAAGTCAAACAAAGCGGCTTCGGCGCGTTCGATCAAGCGGCGTGTAATATGCCCGCCTACGGAGCCCGAGTCACGGGAGCTAATGTGGCCCCAATAATCTTCTTTCAAGGATCCGCCCGAAATCGAACCCAACTCCGTGGCAAATTCCGTATCAACCGACAAACCGGACACCTGCTTGCCTACCGGCAGACCAAGTTCAGCGGCGATTTCGTACTTCAGCATGTCCAAGGCTTGCTTCGATTGGGGAACCACTTTGTTCTTGTTGTTGGCCACTTGGAACACCTCCTTGGGATGTATCCCTAGTTTGGCTCCTTGGGCCTAACCTACCCGTATAAGATTATGCCAGGCTGGATAAATTATGGGGTGACGATGGACCCGTCGGCATTCGTGAGCTTAAAGCCACCTCGGACCATGACGAAAATGATGTCCTGCTTAACCCGGGGATCCGGCTTGATTCCCCGGCCTTCTCTCGGGAACATTAACAAATGATTGATCTGTACCGGCGCGTTAGGAGCCACGTCAATTCCGGCCGTCACGTCCGGAATTCCGTTATCGTCGCTGCTTACCGTCAGCGTCTTGCCATTACGGACAATCAGCTCGGACCCCGCATTCAGGGTTAGGGTTTGTCCCGCTTTTAGTTCCACGACGCTGGTCATTAACCCACCGCCCGTTCCTGGGCTGGTTGGGGGAGTGCTGGGAATTTGTTTGGCGACTTCCTTCTGAACCAACTGCTGCAGCTGTTGGTCGACGTAGCTCTTCGTGATCAAAGGATCGTCCACATTCCCCGGCTGGGTTGCCCCATCGGCTTGGCTGTAAGCGGCATACCCGGTCAACAAGATAGCGGCCAGGGCCACCGGCGTCCCGACCTTCTTCCATTTCTTCATTAGTACCCTCCTGGTGTAAGAAAATAGGAAAAGAGGCCGAGATTTCTCCCGACCTCCTTTCTTTGGTGATGATTATTACTTAACGATGACTTTGAAGAGCAAGGATTTTCCGTTATCTGTAATGACGTTAACATTGAAAGAGTCCTTGTCTACTGCATTGATATTGCCAAAGTTTTTGTTAGCTGCGAAAGTAGGCACAATGTTCTTGAATTTCGCTGCCGTAGTCAACTCAACACCATATTGATCAGTGACTTTAACTGCGTCAACTACCAATTCATTAAGGCCGCCTTGAGCTCTATATGCAGCCAATTGAGCAGTCGTTACAGAGATGAGTCCGTCGGCTTCCTTAGTTACTCCAGCAGTAGCATCAGTTGCGTTAGTCCGCGTTCTAAGCTCCAATTTGTCAGCAACTGGAGCAACATTGCTTACTACGAAATCTTTGGTAATGGAAACAGCCCCATCTTTTGTATTACCTGTTACAACTGCTTGGAAAGTCTTTTCTTTATCAGTGCCACCCAGGTTGATATCAGATGTTGCCGAGACTTTACCAGCGTTGTAAGCCAAGTAAGTAGATCCAGTAACCGTTACAGTGTAGTAGGACTGGTTATCTACAGGAAGAGCAACTTTCGTTCCATCTGCCAGCAAGCCATTTACAGTGATCGACTTAGAGTAGTCCCCAGTGACAGCCGGATTAGCTGGAGTTGCTGGCTTTGCATACACTTTTGCAATATCTGCAATTTCATAGTTCGAAATTTCTTTTTGTTCTACCGCACGAACCGTAGTTGTATAATCACTGTTCGCTACGTCTTTCCATTGTCCATCTACATATTGCTGCAGTTTCAAAGTAATTGTAGCCGTTCCTTTATTGTTACCAGCAGACAACGTTACTGTTCTGTTGGCATCGGCTACAAATGCTTCGGTTGTGCTAGTATTTCCTGCTACTACTTGGATAATGCTAGCGTCGGAAGTTTTCACACTTACACGGTAAGGGTTAGTACCACTAAGAGTAGTGTCATTAAGCTTCCATGCACGGTTGTACTGATCCAGAAGAGTTACTTTGTCAAATGGAACGGAAGTAGTTCCACCAATAGCAACTGCTTTCTTAAGATCCGTTACGCCTGTTACTACCGTACCTTTTGCATTTGGTTGCAGGGTAAAGGTCAAGCTAGCCAGTTTACCTGTAGCCGTAACAGCATTGATATACACAGGAGTGGACTGAGTGATAGTAACACCACTGGTGTCAACAATCAGCTTGGAAACACCTTTTACATTGTCATTTGTAAAGTAAATTGCATCAACTGCAGTACCAGTGAAGCCGGAAACATTCAAGGAAAGCAGGCTTTCTTGGCTGCCTCCATCGGTGATATCTTTCGTGATAGCGGCACCGAACTGGTCAACGGCAGTGAAAGGAATTTCAATCTTTTCCCCAGCTGCAGCCACATCCGGAGCAGTCAACGTAAGAGTATCTACTTTTGCTTTGTCAGCAACAACTACATCAAAAGTAGCACGATCACCAGTTGTTCTGGAGATAATGTTAACTTGAGTCGTTCCTGCAAGCAAAGATCCGTTTTGAACATTGCCAGTATAGCCATTTGCCAGAGCAAGTACCGTACGCTTGGATCCATCAATTGTCTCTTCAGTGAATGCTGGAGTGTTTTGTCCTCCTGCTACACTTGCAATTGTCGGATTAGTAACCGTAACGATTACATCTTGAGCAAGCACGCTAGCTGGTACGTTGTTACCATATTGATCCTTTGCATCAATAACCAGTTTGAAGTTGCTAGCTGTGGAATTAACATTCAAGGACTGTTTGTCAGCCTCAACCGTATTAACCAGCTTCTCTACTTTGATCGTTGCTGCTTTAGCAACTGGAGAAACAGTAAGCAGGGAAGATGCAAAAGTGCCGGAAGCCGTGTGAAGCAGCGTAGCATTTACTTTTTCGTCCAGGGAGAAAGTCAATCCTACTGGTGCTGTAATTTCCATAACACCCGCAGTGCTAGTAATGTTGGCAGTACCTTTACCAACAGTTGGGGTCAGGGAACCAGCATACGCGGAGGTTACATCCTCATTGTATTGGTTAAATACTTTGTAGTTAGTACGGATAACAGCAGCGTTCGAACGATCAAAGGAAGCTTTGTCGTTGATAGTAATCTTCGCTACTTTCTCGTCTTCAGCCGAGATCGTTTTGTTAATGTTAGCTGCTGCGATACCAGCTACCGAAACCGTGTAATCACCTTTAGTCAGCTTAGTAGCCAATTCCAGGTTCAACGTCATTTTGTCATCGGAGAACGAAGACTTGGAAACGTTGATTGGCACGGAACCCTTGGCTACCGTAGCCGACACTTTGGTCGTATCAACAGGCTGGTTGAACTTAACGGCAATCTTCTTAGCACCAGTGACTGTTACACTGGATACTTCAGCTTGGTCGAATTTAACCGTAGCTTTGTAGATAAATCCGTTGTGAGGAACAGCGATTACCGTTTCTTGTCCCGTTACAAGCGGAGTGTCAAGAACTACAGTTTCTTTCTTGTCATCGCTGAACAGAACTTCTACCGTTTTGCTGTCGAGGATTGTAGTGGATTTAACCGTTACTTGCTTAACAGCCCAAGCCGCGTAGGTGGAATCAACCAGGTCAGCGCGCTTAGCTGGTACTGTGTAGTCGGATTTGGTGCTTACCAAACCGTATTTAACAGCCGTTGCTACGTATTCTTTAGCCCAGCCAGCCACTTTGCCGGAAACGGCATCCGTGGACAACGGAAGGTCAAAGTTACGTACCAGTACGGTTGCGAGCTGCTCGATCGTAACGTCAGCGGATGGGTAGAACTTGCCTACTTCCACTCCGTCCATCAGCTTGTTCTTCGTTACGGCACCGATGTAGCCTTCAGCCCAACCAGCGCCTACCAGGTCGTTGTAGACCGAGCTAGCTGCTTTGTCTTCGCTGTAGCCGTTAAGCAGGGTAAGGATTTTCGCGTATTGAGCGCGAGTCATGTTCTGGTCAAGACCAGCTGCTCCGCCGTCTACACCTTCAAAGATGCCTTTTGCTTTCAGTGCATCGTATTTTCCTTGGGTGTCCAGTGCTGGGTCAGCAGCGAATGCTACGCCTGCGAATACACTGGCAACCATGGAGCTGGCCAAAGTCAAAGATAAAATTTTCTTCATAACCTTTTTTTCTCCTCCTTGATTGTCTAACGGGTTCTGTTTATTTTTTTGTAGAAAATTGGAGCTCGTTTCCCTCATTTGTCGATTCACCCCCTTCCCAGAGTTGAGCGCGTTGCTATCAGAATGAAGTCTGCAGCTCGTACCGCAGAAACTTGTAAACAAAGATAGAAAAATAGAGTCTCTAAACGCCACCCTAGCCATTATACAATGGCGGATATACAGCGTAAAGAAAATTTTTGAGAAAATCATCCATGGAAGCTAAGGAAGAACTTTCCCGTTTTTCTAATCACAAAGTATTAAACGTCGGTGTTGCGAAAAAGTTGCGGCGTTCGAAAAAAAGTTTCAACTTTTTGTTTCAGCTTCATTTTCAAAGACCATCCAAGGCTTTATCTACATGTTAAGGATCAATTTCCCCTGCAAAACCTAGTATACATGGTGCGTCATCCAAGCCATCCGGTCTATTTTCCAATGAAAAAACCCGCCTCCGGGGAGACGGGTTTGTCGAGTTTCGGTTAGTTCAAGTTTTTCGGGAAGATTTTTGTCGATTTCTGAAGAAGTCGCACGGCGATTTTGCCGGCCTGGTCGCGGGTCAGCTTGGCTTTTGGATTGAAAGCCACGGTGGACTTCTTCTCTCCCGGCTTAGGCGCGACTTCCTCGCCCAGCATGATCCCCGCCTTGAATACCGCATCGATAGCCGGCACGGCGTAGAAATCAATGCTCGCGGCATCGGTAAAGTTCTTCTCCAGCGATTTCTTAAGCTTGTCATCGTTGATGGCCAGCTTCAGCTCAAGGGCACGCGCAATCATAGCCGCTGCCTGCTCCCGGGTCAGAGGAGCTATCGCTCCGAAGATCCCGTTCTCGATCCCCGTTACGATCCCCGCACGGGCCGCTGTCTCGATATGCTCGTAATCCCATGTCTTCAGCTTCATGCCTGGACTGATATCTGTAAAAGACGGCGTCCCCTCATAATTCAGAGGAATGTTCAGGGACTTGACCAGCAAAGTGGCGAATTCCCCGCGCGAAGTCATGTCATACGCTCCGAAGCTGTCGTTATGAATGTTCACCATCAGGCCCTTCGAATACAAGCCGTCGAGCACATTACGGGCCCATCCATGATCGGTAATGTCCTTATAGGAGCTGCGCAGCTTGGTCACCATGTAATACCCGAATTCGTCAAAAGGCACGGTGATCGTGTTGGCCTTGCTGTCTACTTCTCCTCCGATATTCTCCCATTTGCCTCTCTCGGTAAACTTAAAGACGGTCACCAGGCTGCTCGCTTCATCTACCACGCTGGTGTTGAATTTCAGCTTGAGTGTCCCCCGGTTGGTGGGAACCAGCTTGCGCTGCGGCTCAAATTCCGTGAAGGTTCCCTCCACGGCGTAAGGATCCAAGCCGTTGGTGGCCGGTGAATTATAGTTTTCCGCTACGCCCCCGTTGATGTAGTAGATCGGCGAGATGGTGGTAAAGTTGCTGCGGTCAATGGTCGAGGTGAAGAGTCGGACCATTTTCTCAAGGACCGGTATTGTATAATGGCCGCCGTTGCGGGAGTCAGTCCGCGTGTCGGCATTCAGTCCCTTGATCTCGCCGTAATCGTTGACCTTCTCTACGGATCCGTCGGACGGGTTGGCAATCCCGAACAAGAGAATGTTGCTGTCATAGAACTGCTCGATGCCGTTCGTCGGGATGGCTTTCTTCAGAATGGTGCCTTTCGGGAAGCTCAGCTCGATGCCCTTGTTCAAGACGCTATGCTTGCTGTTGATCTTCTCTTCAAAGGCTGTTCCGGTCTCAATACTGCTCGTATAGAACACCTTGACCGTGTCGGTCACCGAATCTTTGCCCCGCTTGATGGTAATCTTAAGCGAATTTTCTTTGTCCGGCTTCAAGCCGACATAGTCGTAAATGAAGCGGTCCTTGTAATCGGGACGCTTGACGGCCGGCTGGCCTTCAATGGTAACCGAGTCCGCTCCTTCGGCATCGATGTCAAAGTGGATGAAGTTTTTGTTAACGACAATCCGGTCTCCCACTGTTGGTTTAGGAGATTTGATGGTATAAGGCGCCGCTTGACGCACCAGCTCCAGAACCCGTGTGACCTTGGCCCCTGAAGTGTTGGTGAGCTCAAGCACATAGGTTTGAGAGCCAGGCACGTCGATCTTGATGTTCTTCAGCCGGATGACGAAGCCGTCCTGCTTGCCGGCCAGATCATAGGCGGTCATGCCCGTTCCTTCGGGTGATGTGTAAGTGTAGGTATCGGAACGGGTTTCCGTCACGGGACTTAACGAATACGAGAAAATAACGGTACCGCCGAGCTTGATTGTGGCTTCCTTCGCCCCGCTCCCTTTAAGAACCAGATCGAACGGGTCCCGCTGGGTCGTGGTGTATTTGTTATTGCTGAACACGAAATCCGGGGACGGATCCTTGAATATATTCTTCTCGTCTGTCAGGTCCAGCGTTCTTCCGAACTTGGGAATGAGAACCGGCTGGAAGCGTTCAATGGTGGCCACGTTCGTGTCGATGATGTAGATTTTGATCTGCTTCTCGATGTCACGGAAGGTTCCGTTGTCGACATAGCGTGCGGTGAACACAATCCGGTTCTCCCCGTAGTACAGCTCGGTTCCGCCCTGGTTCATGATCAGGTTGAAGTCGAAGTTATTGTTGGTGTCGACAGAGAAGGTCTTCTTGACCCCGTTGATAAACAACTCGGCATTCTCCGCCGTTCCGGTAATCAGCTGCCCTTTGAAGCCGACGAATTGCCCTTTGACGTTGATCGTCTGGACACCTTTGCTGGAGTCAAAGGAGAAGCTCTGTCCGTCATACAGATTGTCAACCGAGATGTAGTTGGTCGAAACGTAATTGACATTCGCGGTCAGGGTCGAACTCAAATACCGTCCAGGTGACGGGTTGTAGGCATACAGCTGGAACTTGACCTGCTGGCTGCCGTTCGGCAGTCCGGTCACCTTATAGATCTGCTTGGCGGTTTTGGCCGTTCCAAACGAGTTGTCTGACTGGATGCTAGTCAAGTAGGTTAGGTTAAGCGGCACGGTAGCCAGAGGCTGGAGAGATGCCCTAAGCTCGTCAAACGGTTTGTCCGTTTCGGCAAGAATATAGAAGGTCTCGCTCTTCACTTCCGAATTGTTTAAAGCAACGGCGTTGGCGATGCTTGGAGCGGCTTCGTTGAAGTTAGGGAGCAGGGACACACTTTTGAGTGCCACTTCATTAGGAAGATACTGGAACCCCCTTGCAAGGCTGCCCGTAAAGTTGTCGTAGTTCACCGATACGGTAACGGATTGATTCTGATCATACACCCCTCCTGTGTTTTGGAAGGAGTAGGCGTTCGTCGTAAAATCGATCAGCCGGTAAGACGGATTGCCCGGAATGGTCTGCTGAGACGGGTCTGTCGTAATGGCCGAGCTGGTCGGAGTGAACGGGGTGTCCACCGTATTGATCTTGATCGTCGCTATTCCCGTTCCGAAGAAATCCTTGCCGTTATCCGGAACGAGCAGCTTTCCCCGGATCTGCCCGGTGCTGCTCGGACCCGTAAAACTAGGCGAGTCGTCGAGAATGGATTTGCGCACGCCATCCTGGATTAGCTCCAACTCCACAAACGGATTCTGCGGATCGTAATAATAGACATCGCGGGAAACCTTTAGCTGGTTCGTCTGGTTCTCGATGATGATGTCCAGTCTGTTCTTGCCAGGCTTGATGCGGAAGGTCGGAGAAAAGAACGTTCCATCTTCCAGAATGGAAGCGCCCGACCCGTTAACCCAAACCCGGGATCCGTTCTGGACTTCGCCCTGCAGGTAAATCATGTTGCCCGCCATGACGACGCTTGTCCCCTCGTTCAGGTTCACAGGGTTGTCGTTGCCAGACCCTACCTTAAGGGAACGGAGGTAAGGGATATCTTCATACAGCACATAGAACACGTCGGCCTTCGCGACGCCTCCCTGCATGCCGGTAAAGGTGACCTGGTTGTAGCCCGGGAACAGTTCCACATTGCGCGCCTCGAATTTATTGGAGGACGTGGCCGCAACGGATGCGGTAAAGACATGCTGGTTGTCCGTTACAAATTGGCCGGCCTGGTTCTTGCTCAGCTGCTCGACCTTAACGGACAAGGAATCCGATGCGACGTACTGGAAGGTCCCGGTTACGGGCAGTGTGCTTTTGCTGGCCAGAAAAGCGGTAGAGCGATTGACCGAGGTTAGCGGAATGTTGGCGCTGGCGGCAAGCTTGACATCGTCCGGCGTAAAGAAGTTCGCCGCCGCTTGGGCTTTGCCGGCGAAGGCGGGGAACAGGCTCACCAACAGCACGAAGGCCATCAGCAGACTGGTTCCTCTCTGGACATACGTTTTCAACTTTAGTTCTCCTCCTTGCGATTCTGGGGTTCTGTAGTGGGTATATCGGCTTCCCGGTGTCGAATAGTTATAGGAACACGCAAAAAACCCCGTCTCTACGAGACGGGGAGAAAGATAGATAATAGCTTACTAGATTGGTTAACGGTTTGCGGCAATGGCATCCCGCAGACGGGTAAGGAATTGAAGCACCGGCTTGCGCGTTTTGCTGATGATGCCGATCGCTTCCGCTCCTACTTCGAGAAGGAGCAGCACGATGACCGTGATCACGATGGTCACCCAGCTCTGGTCCTGCGTCATCAGAACGGCACAGGCCCCGAACACGATAGCGATTCCGTAGATGATCAGAACCGTCTTGCGCATCCCGAAGCCCAGGTCCATCAGGCAGTGATGCAGGTGGCCCTTGTCCGCCACGGAGATCGGCTTCTTGTTCAGCTTCCTCCGAACGATCGCGAGCAGGGTATCCGAGATGGGAACCCCGAGCACGAGAATCGGAACGAGGAAGGAAACAATCGTCGCCTGCTTGTAACCCATAATCGATAAAATCGATAGAGCAAACCCAAGGAAAAGCGATCCGGAATCTCCCATGAAGATCTTCGCCGGATGAAAGTTGAAGATCAGGAAGCCAAGCGAGCTGCCGATCAGAATCGCGCAGAGAAGAATGACCATGGCGTTCGGATTGGCCATCATAAGGGCCATGACCAGAATAGTCCCCGCCGCTATGCTTGAGACTCCCGCAGACAAGCCATCCAAGCCGTCGATCAGGTTGATCGCATTGGTGATGGCAATGATCCAGATGATCGTTAGCGGATAGCTGATCCAGTTCTGCTCAATGCTGATGGAATCCCCGAAAGGAATATTCACCACATCAATTTCGAGACCGAAAGAGACGACCACGATAGCCGCGATCAGCTGGCCCAGCAGCTTAAGCTTCGGCGAGAGATTAAGACGGTCATCGAGCGCCCCAACCAGGGCTATGGTAGAGCCGCCCAGAATAAGGCCCAATCCAATATGATCTTTATCGGTAACATCCGCTGCCGGCATGACGACGAAATAGGAGCCTACAAAGGCAAAGAAAATCGCCAAGCCGCCCAGCAAAGGCATCGGTTTCGTATGGACACTGCGGTGATTCGGTACGGATACCGCCCCCACCCAGAAGGCAAGCTTCTTCATGATCGGGGTTAGTATGATGGCCAGCACACAGGCTGCTGCAAAACCTATCACGTAGATCCACCCATTCATTCTTTCACAACCCCTCATATCTATGTGCTACAGCAATCAATTATACAGGCAACCTAGCAATAACTCCACCGGATATTCGGGCGAATTCACCAGTCTACGGCCGTTTTTCGGCAATTTTCTTAGGTTTTCTGCACGTTCTCTTTTTCTCTCATAACTTTCATGGCAAATTTGGGCAAAACGAGCATCCTTTTGTACCGCGCCGGCTCCTGCAGAAGCCGGTAGAACCATTCCAGTCTCAGCTTGATAAAAAGCTTAGGAGCCCGCTTGAGCCGTCCGGCCATGATGTCGAAGCTTCCTCCGACCCCCATGATTACCGGTACCTGAAGCCGGTCCTTGTAACGGTCGATCCACGGCTCCTGGGTGTCCGCTCCCCGGCCCACAAAAAGCAGGTCGGGCTCCGCCGCCGTAATCTCGCGTATGACCTCTTCATCCTGATCGCTTTTGAAATAGCCGTCCCGGACGCCAACGAGGCGGATCCGCGGATATCTATCTTTTAAGCGGGATGCGGCCACTTGAATCACTTCAGGCGAGGTTCCGAGCAGAAAGACCTTCCAATCTTCGTTCTCCCCGATCCGCAGCAGCTCATGAAGCAGATCGATGCCCGCCACCTTCTCCGCCACGGGATTGCCGACATAATTAGCGGCCCAGACGACCCCCGCCCCGTCGGGAACGATGAGCTCGGCACGTTTCATCATGGCCATATAAGCCGGATTCTCCAGCGCCGTCATGACCATGATGGGATTGGCCGTGATCACCTGGGTCGTCCGGCGCTCCCGGATTCTTTCGCACAGAAGCTTTATCGTATCTTGAAAATCCAGCTTGGAGAACGGAACTCCAAAAATGGATACCTTAGGTATATTCATGGACAATCACCTTTCGTTAGTGAGAAATGCGGCGATTTCCCGGGCCGGCCGCTGGGCCTCGCGCTTGAGCCGCTCAATGGCCTCCCGTTTCTCCTCCGCCCACTGGGTCTTGTTCTCCAGGACCCGGACCGCCTCCGCCGCCAAGCCGTCGGAATCGAAACCGGTAACGGACGCGGCCGCCTTCATGCCCAGGCGGTTGAGGAACTGGTCAATCTTCGGGTCATAGGAGATTCCGATAAGCGGCACCGATTGGGAAGCGGCATAGATCAGCGAATGAAGCCGCATGCCGATCAGCAGGCTGCAGGCACTCACTTCCGCGAGCATGTCCTGCGGATGCTCCACCCCTTCGGCTACCTCGAGGATGGCCTTGCCGGCCTTCTTCATGCGCTTGATTACCTCCCGGGACGCCTCCACATCGGACGGCAGGTGGAAAGGCAGGAAGCGGATCTTCACCTGCTTCGCCTCCACCAGCCGGTCGAGACTGCGGGCGAGCCCCTCCAGCTCCGAGCGGTCCTCGTTCCAGAAGCGGACGGAGACCCCAACGGTCGGGAGGTCCGCCTCAGCGGACAGGGGAACCCCGCGGAGCGGAAGGCCCATGACCGGATCGGGCACGACTTCCGCGTCCCGGGCGAGGCCCATCCGCTTAAGCAGCTGGGCCGACTCCACGTCCCGGACGGAGACATAGCGGCTCTTGGCAAAGACCCGCCGGATCCAAGGGAAGTAGGAGGACCGGTTCACCGGCCCGATGCCCTGGGAGTAGACGAAGGTCGGCTTGCCGAGCCATTGGGCGAGATTGAGGATTCCCAGGTAATACGGAATCGTCATCCGTCCGGTGGCATCCTGGAGAAGGCTGCCTCCTCCGCTGACCAAGCCGTCGCTCGACCGGATGGCCGAGAGAACCCGGCCCATTTTCATTCTATGAACGGCCTTGACCTTATAGGTCTCCTCCGTCCAAGCCGGATCGCCGGACAGCACGATCGGCTCGATGCGGATGCCCTGCTTCTCTCCCTCGCTCTCCAGCGCTAGCAGAATGGACTGCAGAACCGCCTCGTCTCCGCTGTTGTGGAAGCCGTAGTAGCCGGAGATTACAATCTTCTTGATGCGGCGGTCCATGCCTTCCAACTCCTTGCCCCGATTTCCCAGACGGCGATCAGTAAGAGACCGATCAACGCGCCGAACAGCATTCCATAGCCGACTCGAATGAGCGAAATGTAGATCGGCGTATGAAGGTGAGTAAACGTCCCCACCATGTCCACTTGGCCGATAACCCCAAGCAGAAAGAGGAAAAAGGCGCTTTTCCATCTATATTTCAGGGCGAGATACCCTCCCAGGAAGAAGAGAGGATGGCCGATGAGAAATTCCTTCGTCCGCGGCCGGACCCCGAGCGTGTTTTCCAGGAAAGAACGGAAAGCCATCTCCAGCGGCGAGACCTGCCCCTCGTTGCCCGTCCGGGACATGTAGTAGTACATGGCGGCCAGCAGGACGCCGGCGGTCACCACCCACAGAACGTTGATGTAGGAAGCAAAAATGTGACGGACCCGACGCCCGATCTCCGCGCGGCTCAGTCCCTCGCTGAAGAACAGCACATACACGCCCATAACCACTACCGGGAACAGACCCAACAGCTTAACTCCCGTGAACTGGTCCAGGAGCAGGTTGTAGGTAATATGGCTTAAGAGGCCAACGACAAAGGCGGCTCCAACCAGCGAGAGAAGCGAGGTGCGGATAAACAGGTTAAAGAGAAACCCGAGCCTCGTTTCGTCCGGGTTGGTCGATTTCTTCCGGATCTTCAGGACGGCCAGCATCATGGCCAGAGAGGCCGAGCTGATCCCGGCGCCCAAGGCGAGCAGCTTGAACAGCATATTCGGCATAAGCACATACAGGCCAGCCGAAGCGATGACCCCAAGAAGAAGCAGAGCCAGGGCCAATCCCGGCACAAAATGCGAAAGCAACAGCACGATGATCGCTACGCTTCCCAGCACGACCAGGAGGCGAAGCGGTGTTTGCCAGGAGGCCTGCTGGTAATCGAAGGAGTGAGCCTGTCCTTCTCCCACCGTAAAGCCGGCTTCCTTGATCCGCGGAATCGCGCCGTCCGGCCCCTGTAGGGTCTGCAGCAGCGGCTCGATCGGATCGAGAATCTGCCCCTTGTCCGGATTGCGCACAGCGTGGGCATTCAGGAACACGAGCCGGATGTTCCGGTCCTTGACGGCAAGCACGAACCGGTCGGAAGTCGTCAGAATGCGGTTCTTGCGCTCGGCGTCGGTCACGTTCGCCGAAAGCTTGTCCGCGTCCGCTTCTGTGAAGGAATGAGCGCGGAAGACGTTGTATTTCAATTCCTTGGCCAGCGTGTTCATACCGGCCGGGGTTTTGATCAGCTCCACAGAGGCGAGCCCCATGCCGTATTTCTGCATGAGCTTGGCGAAGGCCTCGATGTCGGGCTGCTTCACTCCCGTACTGTACCCGGGAACGGAATCGCCCTCCACGATGATAGACTTGGCTCCGGCTGCGCTGTATTGCGCCAGCACGGCGTCCAGGTCTTCCTGGACGAACGGCTGATGCCGGTTCGAGATCCGGGCCACGACCTGCATGCCCTTGCTCTTGATGAGCTCGAGGGCGGCCGGATCCGGCCCGAGCGGCTTCAGAATGGCCTCGTCATAAGGAAGCTTGATGACGAGCCCGTTCCGGCCGCCGGCCTTCCAGGCTTCGGTCTGAACCTGGAAGCGGGCGAAGCCCTTCTCCAGCACCGGCTGCAGCTTCGCTTGCGTCGCGGCATCCGGGAACAGCACATACACGTAGTTCTCGTTCGCCCCAAGCGGCTTTTGGTTCAGCAGGGCCGCTTCCTTGGCGTTGTACACCTCAAGCCGCCGGGCGGTCTGAAGCTCCGACAGGGTGGCTTCGTACACGGCGACGGAACGGACGCCCGCCTTCTTGAGATTGTCCAGCTGGCGGCTCACGAAATCCTGAGGCTGGGTGCGGTAGTCGGCGATTTCCACCAGATCGCGGTAATCGAACACGAATTCGACCCGCTTGGCGGATTTCTCGGTCTGTACGCGCTGAAAGGCCAGCGGCAGCGACGCCAGCAGGCCGATCACAACAAGGGCCCAAAGAACCTTGGGCACCCGGCTGTTCCATTTTCTATATCCTTGCAGCAATGGATTCACTTCCTATTCTAATTAAGCGTCGACCCGGGTCATCACCGTTTCGGCCATAGCCTCCAGCTGGCGGACGGATTCGCTTGCCGTATCCCCGTTGACGGCAAAATACACTTTGATCTTCGGCTCCGTTCCCGAAGGACGCAGGGTAAACCAAGCGCCGTTCTCGAGCACGTACTTAAGCACATTCTCTTTTGGCAGATCGTCAATGCCGTTCGAATAGTCCAGCACCTGCTTGACCTTCACGCCGTTGACCTCAGCCGGGGGATTGGTTCTCCAATCGTCCATAATCTGGCCGATTTTGGCCAAGCCGTCCTTTCCCTTCAGCGTCCGGGACTCCAGCTTTTCCATGAAGTACCCGTGCTTCTCATAGAGCTCCTGGAGGACGTCGTAAAGCGTCTTGCCCTGCTTTTTGTAATACGCGGCCGCTTCACAGATCAGCATGGAGGCAATGACCGCGTCCTTATCGCGGGCATACGTTCCGGCCAGGTAGCCGTAGCTTTCCTCATAACCGAACAGGAATTGGCGTTCCCCGGTACGGGCGAATTCCGTCATCTTCTCCCCGATGTACTTGAAGCCGGTCAGGGTATTGATCACGTGCATGCCGTAGCTGCGGGCAATTTCCGCCCCCATTTCGCTCGTTACGATCGTTTTGATCACGACTCCGTTATCCGGAAGCTGTCCGCGTTCTTTCAGGCTGCTCAAGAGATAGTTTACCATGATCGCGCCCGATTGATTACCGCTCAGGATGACATATTCCCCGGACGCGTCCTTAACGACCGCTCCCATCCGGTCACAGTCAGGGTCGGTGCCGATAATAATATCCGCATCAATCCGGCGGCCCAGGTCCATCGCCAGCTCAAAAGCCGCTTTTTCCTCCGGATTCGGCGACTTGACGGTCGAGAACAGCGCATCCGGCTGTTCCTGCTCCGCCACCACGTGGACCTGCTGGAAACCTAGCTCCTTCAGCACCCGGCGGACACTCAAGTTCCCGGCTCCGTGAAGTGGGGTGTAGACGATCTGGAGGTCGTTCCCCATCTCTTTGACGATTTCCGGATTGGGGCTGACGGCCGTGACGGCCTCCGTATACGCCTTATCAATCTCTTCCCCGAGCCAATGCAGCAGTCCTTTGGCCTCGGCTTCTCCCTGGGAAATTCTCCGTACCGAAGCGAACGACTCCAGCAGGCCGATCTGCTCCATCACCTGCGAGGCCTGATCGGTGACCATCTGGCCCCCGTCCGAACCGTATACTTTGTATCCGTTATATTCCGGCGGATTATGGCTGGCCGTAACGACAATGCCGGCGGAAGCCTTCAGCTGCCGAACGGCAAAGGACAGCTCGGGTGTCGGCCGGAGCGATTCGAACACATGGGCCTCGATTCCGTTGGCGGCGAGCACCAAAGCGGACTCCAGGGCGAATTCCGGGGAGAAGTTGCGGGAATCATAAGCTATCACCACCGCATGCCGGCGCGAAGGATCCTTCAGCAGAAACTGGGCCAGGCCTTGGGTGGCCCTGCCGATGGTGTAAAGGTTCATCCGGTTCGTCCCGGCTCCGACGACCCCGCGCATCCCGCCCGTTCCAAATTCCAGATCCTTATAGAAGCGGTCTTCGATTTCCTGGGCCTGATCCTTAAGAGCCTCCAGCTCCGCCTTGGTCTCGGCATCGATGGTCTCGTCCTCAAGCCAGAGCTTGTAGTGGGTCTGTACGCGTGATTGGGCTGTCATGATTTCTTCCTCCTCGGGTGATCTCTATATAAGGGATATGTATTAAAAACACGGAACCAACGTAAATGTTTATCCTTTCTCGAGGCAGGTGAATCGCTTTTTTCCCGTTTACCAGCGTTTTACTTGCGGTCCGCGAGCGCAAACATCATTTCGGCCTCGGCCACCACACGGTCTCCCACCTTGGCCGTCCCCTTCGCCTTGGCGATGGCTCCCTTCAACCGGGTGATTTCCGTTTCAAGCGTCAGCGTATCTCCCGGCACGACCTGCTCCCGGAAACGGCAGCTGTCGATTCCTGCAAAAAAGCCCAGCTTCCCGCGGTTCGCTTCGAGCTTCAGCATCGCGACCGCTCCTACTTGGGCGAGTGCTTCCACAATCAGCACGCCCGGCATGACCGGGTACCCGGGAAAATGCCCCTCAAAAAAGGGTTCGTTAACCGTTACGTTTTTGATTCCCACCGCTCTAACGCCCTCTTCCACTTCCAGAATCCGGTCTACGAGCAGAAAGGGATACCGGTGGGGGATAATTTCCTGAATTTGATTGACATCCAACATAATTCAATCTCCTTTCATCGGCAGCTTGTATAAAATCTCATGCTTGCACTTATACTACGGACGTCCCTTCGGCGAGCTGCAGCTCCCGAGGGTTCACATAAGGGAGCATCTTTCCGGGAACGGCCTCTAGCCGCGCTTGGAAAATGCTCTTTTTGTTTTCTTGGTGCCGGTTAGCTGGTTAAGATTACGGAACTTGAAGATATACAGCAGGGAGGTTAGGAAGGATAAGGCAATGACCGCCCAGAGGCAGTTCATGGCGTAGGGGACGTTGAAGAAAATGAGCGTAACGGCCACGTAGTACAGCACGGTCGTCAGTTTGCCCATCGTGTCGGCGGGGACCGTTTTCTTGCCGCGGAAATGAAAGAAGGCCGACCCGCTGATCATCGCCGCATCGCGAAACAGCATGGCTCCCGCTGCGAGCCACGGAATCCGCCCGGACAAGAGCAGGGATAAAAAGACCGTCAGCATCATCAGCTTGTCCGCAAGCGGATCGAGCATGCTTCCGAGCTCAGTAACTTGTCCATTCCTTCTCGCCAAGTAGCCGTCCAGGACATCCGTTGCACCTGCGGCTACCATGACGGCATATGCTGTCGCAATCTGCCCGTTGGAGAAGAAATAAATATAAACGGGGATTAAGACAAAGCGCAGCATGGTTAACGCGATCGGCGCATTCAAGTCCGGTTCTCTCCCTTTCCCAAGGTTCTACATTCCCTACATTATAACGTACCCGCCCCCCAAAAGTGAAGGAGTCCTTCCTTCCCGGTCCTGAGCCGTCGGCCCTAGGGAAAAAGAACGTTAGGCGGGGTCCGCTCCACCCCAAACCCCTTTCGACAAAAAAACTCCCTTGCGGGAGTTGGGTTAGGGAGCAAACACAAGATCGAACAGATGCTTCCACGTGCTGAGCTTCCATACATCGGCAAAAGGCTGTCCGCCCAGTGTGACGTATCCGATCGCGAGTCCGGCGAACAGCGCCAAGACACAAATGAGTGGAATCAGCAAAACGCGAATCACCGGCAGCAGCCGGCGTGCCCCTGCCGAACGCTGCACCGGTTTGGATGGTTTATCGGTCATGACCGCATTCCTCATTTCGGTCACCCGCGCAGGTTGTTGGCCATGTTCATCATCATATCCGACGAACTGACCGCCCTCGAGGTCAATTGAAACGCCCTCTGTACCGTCAGGAGCTCCGTCATTTCGTCGCTCAGGCTGACATTGGACTGCTCCAAATAGCCTTGGCGGACGGCTACCTTCTCCTCCAGCGGAGAAGCAGGGTTGACGTCACGGACGATGGACCCGGGGGGATTGTTCAAACCGGCGGGCACGGTGTACAGGTTGTCGCCAACCTCCTGCAAATAGGCGGGGCGGATGACCCGGACCAGCTTCAGCTGACCGACGGGAACCGATCCGCTCGCGGGATCGCTTTCCCGGAAGGCCGTTACCACGCCGCCCTCATCCACCACCATCTTCATTCCCGCGGGAACCTTGATGGGCAGGTTGTCGACACCTTTGATATAGTTTCCGTCCTTCGTAGCCAAATATACATTGGTGGGATCGTTAGGGTTGACGGTGAGCTCGAACGCTCCGTTCCGGGTATAGGCAGTTTCGCCGTCCGGAGTCTGCAGCTCGAACAAAGCTCCCCCTTCAAGGGCCAGATCCGTGTCGAGACCGGTCGGGTTCAGCGTACCTTGGGACAGATCGGTCTGCACCTGGCTGAGCTTGGCCCCCCAGCCTTGGGTATAGCCGAGCGGAGACAGCCGGCCTTCCTTCTGAAAGGATTGGGGCTGCTGCTTCACATTGTTCAATATATCCTCAAAGGTGGCTTCCTTGCGTTTGTACCCGGCCGTGTTCAAGTTCGCCATGTTGTTCGCCAGCACATCAAGCTTCTGCTGAAGCCCGTGCATCGTCACCATCGAATTAATTAAAGAAGGATTCATATCCAACCTCCTGGAACGTAATATAGCCGCATCCGGTTAAGAAGGGCTAGACCCGGCCTACTTCATTGACGGCCTTTTCCAGGCTCTTGTCATAATATTGCACGACCTTCTGGTTTGCTTCATAGGCGCGAAGGGCCGTGTTCATGTCGACCATCGACTGGGCCGCGTCCACATTCGAACGCTCCAGATACCCCTGCCGGACCTCCACCTGATCGTTCGCGGTCACCGGGGTGACCAGCCCTTCGTCTCCTTCATTCACGCGGTAGACTCCATTGCCTTCGCGGATGAGCCGGTTCGGGTTCTCGATCTTCGAGACCATAATCTGAAGAGGAGCCTGCTGGGGGGTGTTCGGATTCTTCACGAGCGGCTGGCCGTTCTGGGAATCAAGAAAACGCCCGTCGGGGGTCAGCTTCGCATCCGCCAGGAAGGTCCCGTTCCCGTCGGCCAGAACAATCGGCTGCCCGTCGGTGCCGAGCACCTTATAGCCTTCCGAGGTCACGAGCTCGCCTTGGTCATTCGCCGTAAATTTGCCGTTCCGGGAATAACGCAGCTGTCCTGCCGCATCCTGTACTGTGAAGAATGCCTGAGGCTGGAACACTCGTTCACCGTTCGCATCGAAGGCCATTCCCCGTCCGTCAAAGGCCAGGTTATTCAGCTGAATATCGGACACGAGAGCAAAATCAAACGTGTTCTTCGTTTCCTGCAGGTCGCCTTGAACGTAAACGGACGGATCCTCCTCGGCCAGCACGCCGGTGTTAAGCCGGCCGATCGCCCGGGAGGTTCTTCCTCCTGTTTCCCCGTTGGTAAGGGAAATAAGCATTTCCGGAAACGACCGGGAAACCGCGTTGTTCTGCTTGTACCCCGGGGTGTTCAGGTTCGCTATGTTATTGGTTACCGTATCGTGTTTTCTTTGTTGAGAGATCATGCCTGCCGCCGCCGTATACAGTCCTCTTAACATGTCATTCCTCCTGATTTCCCCGCCGGTTCCCCTTCTACCTTATCAAAGAAAGGAGATCCGTACAATTCGTTTACTTTATAATAAAGGCATAGAAAGGCTACACCCATTTTTTCTTCGTCGCTTTGTCGAGGTTGTCCAGCATGGCGCCGGTCCCTTTGACCACACAGTTCATCGGGTCATCCGCAATAAGGACCGGCACCATGAGCTGCTCCGCGAGGAGCTGGTCGAATCCCGGAAGGAGTGCCCCGCCCCCGGTCAGAATGATGCCCCGGTCAATAATGTCCGCCGAAAGCTCGGGCGGCGTCTGCTCCAGCACGTTCTTGGCCGCGGCCACGATGGTGGCGGCCGGCTCCCGCAGCGCCTCGCTGATCTCGGCGGAGCGGATCGTAATCCCTTGCGGAAGGCCCGTTACCATGTCCCTTCCGCGGATGTCGATCTCCTCCGAGCGGCTGCCGGGATAAACGGTTGCGGTTTTGAACTTGATGTCCTCGGCGGTCCGTTCCCCGATCAGGAGCTTGTACTTGTCTTTGATATATTTCATGATGGCGCTGTCGAACTTGTCCCCCGCCATCTTAATAGAAGCGGAGGTTACGATGTCGCCCATGGAAAGCACGGCTACATCCGTAGTTCCTCCGCCGATATCCACTACCATATTGCCGCTCGGCTGGTAAATATCCATTCCGGCTCCAACCGCCGCTACTTTGGGTTCTTCCTCCAGAAAAACTTCCTTGCCGCCGCTTCGTTCCGCGGCTTCCCGGATCGCCTTCTGTTCGACCGGGGTAATCCCGCTCGGGGCACAAATGAGAATGCGGGGCCGGCCGTACCACTTTTTGCCCCCGACCTTGGAAATAAAATGACTCAGCATCATCTCGGTGACTTCAAAATCGGCGATGACTCCATCCTTAAGCGGGCGGATCATCACGATATGACCGGGCGTCCGCCCGACCATGCGGCGGGCTTCCTCGCCGACCGCGAGGACCTTCTTCGTTCCGCTGTCGATGGCCACGACGGAAGGCTCATTGAGAACGATTCCTCTTCCCTTCACATAAATCAGCACATTCGCCGTGCCCAAATCAATGCCGATATCCTTCGTAAACATGCAATACCTGATCCTCCCCGGCCAACACTCGTTAACTTATACTATCGGCATTCGAACCTTATAAGATTATAGCTAATTTTCGCCACAAACTTCTAAAATCCTCTTTTTTACGACGATTGATAGGGAGGCTGGGGCAGGGAGGGGCGGAATTTCAGGAAGGGGCGGTTACGAGCTGCTCTTGCGTCCGGTAGCGGGTGGATTTTTTATATTTGACCTTGGTCGCTTCTCCTCCGCGCAAATGCCGGATCGACTTGTGGTACTCCAGAATGGTTTTGACCTGGTTGGCCAGCTCAGGGTTGATATCCGGAAGCCGCTCGGTTAAATCCTTGTGAACGGTGCTTTTGGAAACGCCGAATTCCTTGGCTATGGTGCGAACCGTATTCTTCGTCTCCACGATGCTGCGGCCGATCTTGATCGTCCGTTCCTTGATGTAATCATGCACTCGCCTCGCCTCCCTGCTCGAGATAGTTTGGTACAGTATATGAGGGGCGGGCCTAGATATTCTTTGGCCGGACAACAAAAAAAGCAGAAGGATTGTCCTTCTGCCCTTGATGGGACTTGCTTTTATGGATTGGGAAGCAGCGTTTCCGGGTTGACGACTCCGCCGTCTTCGCCTTGACGTACTTCAAAGTGAAGGTGAATACCCTCGTCCTTCTCCAGCTCGTTACGGCCGGCTTTGGCGATTACATCGCCCCGTTTCACTTCAGCGCCCTTGGTGACCTTCACGTCGGTGAGGCTTTGGTAAACCGAGACCAGCCCGTTCGAGTGGGTAATTTCCACAAGGCTTCCGGCGATGGCATTCTTGTCGACGGCGGTTACTTTTCCGCCTGCTGCGGCCAGAACATCAAACGGCTGGTTGTCTTCGCGGGCCAAATCCAGACCCACGTGCGGGGTGAACGTTCCGTCATACTCGAGCATGGCTTCCTGCTTGGCTTCCGCGGAGGCTTTGCTGTCAAAGTACGGCAGGCTGACTTCGAGCTCGCTGCGGTTCAGAACCGGCCACTGGAACTGCTCCGACTGGGCGGAGGTGGCGACGGAATCCTTGCCCGTTGCGGCAGGCTGTCCGGCTTTTTCTGTGGTCAGGCCGACTTGGTCATCGGATAAAGCGTTCTTACCCGCTCCCTGGTAGACCCACATGAGTGTTAAAATAATTGCAGCCGCTGCCATGTAGATGGCGGGGAAGGCCCATTTTTTGGCCATCAGCCTTCTCCACGTCAGAGAGTTACCGGCCGCTTTCGCTCCCTCTTGAGTTTGAGGGGCTTCTTCTTTCAACTGAATGTTTTTGTTTTCATTCATAGTTTTATCACCTCATCCACCATTGTTGCCAGATAGATTTGTTTTATACACCAGGGGATGAGATTTGGTTGAGAGGTTGCTAGTGCCTGATCCGGTAGCTTTGTTATTTCATGGTAAGATAGGCGGAATCTTTCTCAAGCGATATGCCCGTGTAATAGTATTTGACGATCTCCTCCGCGGTACGGCCCTCCTTCGCCATCGCGTTCGCTCCCCACTGGCTCATGCCTACTCCGTGCCCGTAGCCGAAGGTTGTAAATTCGATGTTCGTCCCCTTCACCTTCCATTGAAACTGAGAGGAACGCAGGCCCAGCTTCTCCCGGATTTCCCGGCCGCTGAACGTCCGTCCCGCCACGGTCGCTTTGCTTACCCTGTGACCTTCCGTGTATCCCTGCACCTTAAAGCCGTTACCCGCCGATGCCGCCGACACCGTACTGGGGAGCCCCAGCCGGCTAGCAAACTCTTTCAGGCTGAACACAGCGGTCGACCGGTATTCCGGGGACGCCTCGTCCCAAGGACTCTTCACGCTTCTAAGGTAGGGAACATAGACTCCCCAGTAATCCTCCGAATTCTCCGTATACCCGTTCCCGGTAGAGAAAAAGGTCGCGTTGATCGGCTTGCCTTCATAGGTCAGCACCATTCCTCTGGTCTCATTGACCGCCCGGTTCAGCTTGTCCATGTTGCGCTCGTAGGCTTCCCCGGTCCAGCGGGTCTTGAGGTAATCGAGCGTCAGGTAAGCTTGATGGCTGACCGTATCCGTCACCCATGCCTCCTTATCGGGCACCCCGCTGAAGTCCTGCTCCGCGAGACGGCGGATCATATAGGTCCGGGCCGCCAGCGCCTGGGCCTTCAACGCTTCCAGTTCAAAATCAATCGGCATCTCCCCGGCTACCACGCCGCGAACGTAATCTTCGAGCGTTACCTTGTCGATCCGCTTCTCCTTCGAGAGATAGACCGGGATGATCATAGAGGGAGCCTCGGTAAGAGAATCGGTGCCTGTCGAAGCCTTCGAAGAAGGCGGCTCGACTTTCTCCGCGGCGGAAGGCGGAGGCCCCGGATGGCGCTTGATCTGCTTGACCACCAGGCCGGAAAGGATAACCGTGAGCATTGCGATTAGGGCGATCCATACGGCCATCGGGGGGACGGCCGGACGGCCCAGCTTCCACTTGATCTTCATAGGACGTCCTTTCGCGTTCGGATTCCCGGCCCTTCCTACTCTCTCGAACGGAGCCATCGGGCATTCTTTCTAGTGGACCGGTACTACTTATCCTATGAAGTTACCATTGGGAACATGCCCCTATCCTCTCAAAAAGAAATCATCCGGCCTACTGCTATACATCCCCCTCAAAAAGCGGACGTGTCCTCCGATGGGGGTCACGCCTCTCCCGCCGCCGGTACTTAAGCGGCAGCAAAAAACCGCCTTGGCTCTTAGGCCAAAGCGGTTCAGGTAAAGTGGAACGGTTATGCCCAAGTAGGCTGAGCGGAGAAAACAGGACGCTGCTCGGAAGGGACTGCTTCCTCGGCCGCCGCCTCCACCCGTTCTACCCGCTCCTCCCGCCGGATGTCCGCCCCCAGCGCATACAGATTGCGCACAATGTTGACGTATCCGCGGTCAATGTGGTGGGTACCGGTGATTTCCGTCTCCCCGTCGGCAACCAGGCCGGCCAGGATAAGGGCCGCTCCGGCTCTCAGGTCGGTCGCCCGCACCTTGGCGCCCTTCAAGCGCGTTCCGCCACTGACGACCGCCGTACGGCCCTCAACCTTGATCTGGGCGTTCATGTACTTGAACTCCTCCACGTGCATGAAGCGGTTCTCGAAGACGGTCTCGGTGACGAGACTCGTTCCTTCTGCATTCAGCAGGAGGGCCATCATCTGCGATTGCATGTCGGTCGGGAAGCCCGGATGCGGCAAGGTTTTGACATCCACTGCTCGCAAAGGTCCGGCGACGCTCACTTGAACGCCGTTCTCTTCTTCCTCGACCGCTACTCCCATCTCCCTCAGCTTGGAGACCAGGGGACGCAGGTGGTCAGCAATCGCTCCTTCTATATAGAGGGTGCTTCCGGTTATGGCGGCCGCAATCATGTAGGTACCCGCCTCAATCCGGTCCGGAATGACCGTATGTACGACTCCCCTCAGTTCCTTTACGCCGTCAATGCGAATGATGCCGGTGCCCGCTCCACGGATCCGGGCTCCCATCGCGTTCATGTAGTTGGCCAGGTCGACAATCTCCGGTTCCATGGCCGCATTCTCGATATAGGTGGTGCCTTCGGCAAGAGAGGCCGCCATCATGATGTTCTGGGTGGCCCCCACGCTTGCCACGTCGAGGTAAATCTTGGCACCCTGCAGCCGGCCGTTCACCCGTGCTTCGATATAGCCTTGGCCGAGCTCAATCTCGGCCCCCAGCGCTTCGAAGCCCTTCAGGTGCTGATCGATCGGCCGGGTGCCGATGGCGCAGCCCCCGGGAAGGGCGATGCGGGCCCTTCCGAGCCGGGCGAGGAGCGGACCAAGCACGAGGAACGAGGCCCTCATTTTGCGCACCAGCTCATACGACGCCTCGAAGCGTTCCAGCCGGCCCGCGTTCACCCGCACCGTGTCCGCTCCGTATTTGACGCTTACCCCAAGCGACCTCAGCATTTCATTGATGGTCAATACGTCATCCAGGGGAGGAGCCTCTTGAATGACGCTCTCTCCCGATGACGCCAGCAAAGAAGCGGCAATGATCGGAAGTACCGCATTCTTCGCCCCGTTGATCTTTACCCGGCCCGATAATTTTCTGCCTCCGCGGACGATGATCTTACTCATGCCGGTCTCCTCCGCGTGCTATTTTGTTCTGACTTTCTTTTATCGTCATAGTCTTCGCAGCCTCTTCTTTTTGCTTTGTCGTGTGGTCATTAGTGGCGGACTTGTCTAAGGCCCCGTGTCGGATTTCCCTTATTACCCATTCTTGACATTTAGCGACGTTGTTATTCGACAAACTTCCCGTGATTTCCCGTCAAAACATCCCTTTCAGCATGGCCGACCAGTTGAAATAATCGACCAGAAACCGGGCCGCTTCGTAGCCCAGGGCAATCGAGAGCAGGATTTGCAGCGCTTTGGCTTGAGCGGACTTCGGGTTCTTCAGAAACAGATCAAACCGGAACTGCTGCAGCGCCCACCAGGAGAATCCGATACAGATGAGGGCCATCAGAATATAAATCAGGCTGTTTACCGCGAATGAATACTCCATCGGTCCATGTCCTCCTTCGGATGATCGGGCTTGCCGCTTTCGGCCGTGTTTCGTCAGGCCTTCGTTTCCCCGTTTCGGAACACCAGGGTGTACCGCTGCTGGGTAAAGCCTTTGTCGGCGGTAAGCTTAATGTAATACGTTCCCGCCTTCAGCTTGGTTTGAATCTTCCGCGCGTTGGCGGACGTTTTCTGTACGAGCACCTGAACCGGCTCTAGCGAATGGTCATACAATTCCATCTGCATGCGCACATCCTCCGGGAACCCGGACAGAACGAGCCCCGCATTCGTATCCTCCGTCAGGTTCAACAAGAACCAGTCTTCATCGGAATGGGAGTCCATTACCCCCAAATACTCCGTCCCCGGCACCATGGCGACCGCCTGATAAGGCTTGCCATTCGGTTCATTCGGGTCTTCGTAGTTGGTGGAATACTGAATGTCCAGCGTGTATTCCCCCGTTACCGGTGTCGTATAGCGGGCAATGTTGCTGACCCGGATGTAATACGTTCCGGGACCGATCTCCTGGGGAAGAAGCGATTCCGGCGCTCCGTCCCCAGCCTGGTCAAGGAAGGTTTCCCTCTCCCCTTTCTTCTGAATGCTCAGGGTCGGGTCGATCCTCGCCGTATCTACGGTAACCTTCAGCTGCAGTGTACCGGCCCGCTCCACATTTAGGACGAACCAATCTTGGTCGTTCTGCTGGTGGAACGTTCCGGTTATCATGCCGGTGCGGGCAGGTAGGGTGTAGGCTTTGTACTGCCGGTCATTGTCCTCAAAAGGATCCCGGTAAATCCGAAAACGGGTGGTCATATGGTAGGCGGCCGGCTCCTGAAGTTCGGGAGCGGCCAGCTTGATATAGTTTTTGCCCTTGGTCACGGGCACCGAGAGGCCTTCTTCCGCATCGCCGCGCAGAACCGTTCCTCCGCTTTTGGCACTGCGGTAATGGGTGACCTCTACCTTGGCCTTCGTCTCGGCGGCAAGCTGGATCAGAAGCGTCCCATCATAAGGGGCCTCCATCACGAACCAGTCTTCATCGGTTTTACCATCCAGGACGGCATCGATCCGTTTCTCGACTGAGGTAGGCTTGGCCTCCCCGATCTTGTTGTTCGGCTCGTACATATCCGCACGGTAAGGCTCTCTCAACGCCCGGTCGGCCCGGAGCAGGCCGTAGCCCGTCTTCGCATCCCATCCCGGCGTCTCCAGATCCTCCGCCGTCTGGCGGATGAGGTTCCGGATCTCATAAGGCTTCATCTCCGGATAGAGGCTCCAGGCCAGCGCGCTAACCGCCGCTACCTGCGGTGCCGCAAGGGAAGTCCCGCCGGTATAGATATACCGCCCGCCTACTGCGGTGGTAAACACATTCCAGGGAGCCACCACGTCAAGCTCCGGTCCGTAGTTGGACAGCGTGGCCGCATGGTTGTCCGCTGAAGCACCGCCTACCGCGAGAACCGTCGGGTAGGCCGCCGGGTATTTGACGGAGTTGCCTTCATTCCCGGAGGCGGCCACGAGCAGCACCCCTCTCGACTCCGCATACTTGACGATGGATTCCATATAAGCCGAAGCCTTGTTCAACCCGAGCGAGAGAACCACTATTTTGGCACCGTGGTCCACGGCGTAGCGGATCCCCTCCCCCAGCTTGTCTTCCTCCCCGGTTCCGTTGCTTTCGAGCGCTTTGACCGGCATGATTTTGGCCTTCCACAGAAGACCGGCAATGCCTTTGTCATTGTTGGCCGAAGCCGCGATCACTCCCGCTACATTGGTGCCATGGCCGTTGTCGTCGGCGGGAGGCTGTCCGGGATTGATTAAGTTCGTGCCTTTTACGAGGTGACTCACCAAATCAGGATGGGTCAGATCGACTCCTGTGTCCACCAAAGCGATGGTAATGGCCTCGTTGCCGGTCGCCACGTCCCACGCTTCCCGGGCATGAATCTGCTCCAAGTACTTCTGGTTGCTGATCATCGGGTCATTGGGAGAGGCCGCGATCCGGTACGCCTGGTTCGGCTGCACCGATTCCACATAGGCGGAATGCTGCCAGCGACCGAGCCACTCTTCCATGGATTCTCCAGCTCGGGGTTCTGCCACGGTTACCCGTGAATCGGGATAGGAGCGGACGATGGTGCTGCTTGCGGCGAACCCGGGATCGGGCTCGTCTTTCCATTGAATAATCCAAGACGTCCCGGCTTTGGTTTCCGGAGGCAATGCCGGAGAAGGCGCGGGCTTTATTAGCGGAATAGGAACCAGGCACAGAAACACGACAAAAAGAACAAGCCGGGTCCACTTTCCCTTCCGGCTCTTCCAGCGTACCGCTGGCCGCAACCAAAGCAGGAAAAAAGGCTCAGGGGACCGTCGGCGGGAAGGGGCGGCAGGTTTTGGGAACAGACTCATCTTTATCCAAATCCTTTTAAATGACTTTAAGGCCGTATGACCAATTCACAGCTATTCGCTATAAATCGTCATTCTTCCTTCTTTTGTCGACAAAATTGATACTTTAGACCTACTTTTTCGACAAAATTGTGATGAAGCATTGGGGAAATCCGGAAAAAATGCTCGCCAAAACGTAAAAAAGCTCCCCTGCTTGCCGCAGGGAAGCTTTCGTCGTACGGTTCGGTTACATCATGTCCATGCCGATGCTGAAAATATCCTGAAGGAATCTCAGGACCCCTTGCGGGTAGCAGCCCAGGGCCACTCCCGCCACAGCGCAGACCCACGCGGTGATGGTAAGCGGAAGCGGGGCTTTCAGCCGGTCCCCGCCCGGGTCCGTCCGCATGAACATTTGGCGGATGATCGAGAAGTAATAGTAGAACGAGATGACGCTGGTAACGATCATGATGGAGGCTAGCCAGTACAGATGGTTCTGCAGCGTCCCCATCATGATGAAGATTTTTCCGAAGAAGCCTCCGGTCACCGGAATCCCCGCCAGCGACAGGATAAGCAGCACCATCGCAACGGCCGTCCAAGGCGCCCGGTAATAGAACCCGGCGAAGCCGCGAAGCTCCTCCGTGCCGTCGGTCCTCTCCACCATCATTAGCACGGCGAACGCCCCGATGTTCATGAACAGGTACGCGATCAAATAGTACAGAAACTCCGAGAAGTTCGTGTAATGCACAATCGAGAATTGGGACGAGATCGGGGCGAGCAGGTAGCCCGCATTCGCAATTCCGGAATAAGCGAGCAGCCTCTTAACGTTCTTCTGCCGGAGGGCGAGCAGGTTACCGGCGATCATGGCGATAGCGGCCAGAACGCTTAGCGAGAAGAAGATGTCCTCGCTGATCGGCTGGGCCGGGTTCCCCGTATCGTTCGTCACGCCCATGTAGACGCGGTACATCATCCGGAACAGAATGGCGAAGCCCGCCGCCTTCGACACTACGGCGAGATAAGCCGTTACGGGAGTCGGCGCCCCCTGGTAAACATCCGGGGCCCAGGTGTGGAACGGTGCCGCCGCTACCTTGAACCCGAAGCCCGCCAACAGCAGGAAGAAGGACAGGTAGATGAGCGGGCTGAGGGTGGAGGCGTTCTGGATCAGCGCCTGGTTGATTTCCCCGAGATTGGTCGAGCCGGACATGCCGTACAGAAAGGACATGCCGTACAGAATCATCGCGGAGGAAATCCCCCCTTGGATGATGTATTTAAACGCCCCCTCGTTCGACTGAAGGTTCTTCTTGCGCATTCCTACCAGAATGTAAGAGGTGATGCTGAGCAGCTCCAGCCCGACGAACAAGGTGATGAGATCGGCCGAGGCCGCCATGACCATGCCGCCCAAGGTAGCCGGTAGAAGCAGGTAATAATACTCCCCAACGTGGGGAATCTCTTCTTCCCGCACCGAGCCCAGGCTCATGAAGAGGACGAGGGCCGTACCGGTGAGCAGGACCAGCTTCAGCAGGCTTCCGAAGTCGTCCACCCGGAGGCTTTGCCCGAGGAGGGAGACCGGCTCGGCCGGATTCACCTGCCCGATCACGAATACGGCAGAGATCAGGACGCCCGCTAACGAAAGCCAGCCCAGCAGGGTCCGGCTCACCGTCCGCGGAAGGAACATATCCAGCAATGAAATTACGATAGCCGAGATGACCAAGGTCAATTCCGGCGCCAGATGAGTCAAATCGGCTAACTGGAGTCCTTGTGGCATTGGTCTATTCTCCTATCTTCGGGGTGGATTGAATAAAGTCGGTAAAGCCGGTCACCGTCTGCTCCAGCGGCTGGCTGAGAATCCCCGGATACACGCCAAGCAGCAGAATAAAAGCAACCAGCACGATCATCGGCACCGCCTCGATCAGTCGGGCGTCCCGGATCCCGGGGCGCTCCTCCTTCTGCGGTCCGAACGTGATGCTCAGCACCCCGCGAAGAACGTACACCGCAGCGAGAATAATGCCAAGGGCACTGATGATGGTCAGGGCCTTCATCGTGCCGAACAAGCCAAGGAAGGCGAGAAATTCGCTCACGAAGCCCGAGAGCCCCGGAAGCCCGAGCGAGGCCATCCCGGCCACCAGCAGAATGCCGCTCATGAACGGAAGGGACGAAGCCAGTCCGCCGAGCTTAGAGAGCTCGGTCGTTCCCGTGCGTTCATACAGACTTCCGACCAGCAGGAACATCAGCGCGGAGATCAGGCCGTGGGAGACGAGCTGGAACACCGCCCCCTGCATGCCGATCTGGTTAAAGGCGGCAAGGCCTAGAAGAACGACGCCCATATGGCTGATGCTGGAGTATGCGAGCACGAGCTTGAAGTCCTTTTGCACGAAGGCCAGAACCGCCCCGTACAGAATGTTGATCAGCCCGAGCAGTGCCAGAACAAACGCCCAGCTCTTCGCCTGTTCAGGGAACAGAAGCACGCCGAATCGTATCAAGCCGTATGCCCCCATCTTCAGCAGAATGCCGGAGTGGATCATGACGATGGAAGGCGGCGCTTCCGTATGCACCTTAAGCATCCACGTATGGAAAGGGAAGATCGGCAGCTTGATGCCGAACGCCACCAGGAGCAGTGCGAACAGAGCGCTCTTCGCCCCGGCGCTTAGGTAGAACGGAAGATTCTGCTCCTGAATGTGAACATAGGCATTCGGATTGTTATAGAGGTTATCCGTGATGTCCCGCAGGCTGCCGCTGAAATAGAGCGACGCCCCGTTCGCATCCTGAACCGCCGAGAAGCCGGCCGTGGTCACCAGGATGAGGAACACGATCAGCATGACGGCCGAGCCGAGCCCGTTGTAGATCAGGAACTTGTTCGCCGCCTGCTCCCGGTTGATGTAGCCCCAAATGCCGATCAGGAAGAACATCGGAACGAGGGTAATCTCGAAGAACAGGAAGAACAGGAACAGGTCCTGGGCCATGAATACCCCGAAAATACCGGTTTCCAGAAGAAGAAAAAGAATGTAGTAGAGCTTCCAACGCTTTTTGATATAGACCGAGGCCAGTGCCGCCATCGTGCAGATCAGCGCCGTCAGGAAGACCAGGGAAAGCGACAAGCCGTCCACAGCCAGGCTGTAATCGAATTTGAAATAAAGCGAGGTGATCTCGCTTAAGTGCTGAGCCTCTTTGTTAAGGGGAACCGTGATCCAGTTGTGAAGCTCGGAGTACTGGAAGCCTCCCTCCTGCTGGTTAAAGTCGGCATACAGCAAGCCGGCCAACACAAGCGGGATGAACGTAGTGGCCGCCCCGATGACTTTGATCCATTTTCCTTGATCCTTTGGCATAAAAAGCAGGATGAGAACCCCAAGCAAGGGAGAGAAGGCAATCATGCTCAGAATGGGTAAATTAGCCAAGATGGATGAACCTCCTTCCCGCCAGGGCCAGAACCAGAATGACAAAGCCTAGAAGCGTGACGAGCCCGTACGTTTGAACCTGACCGTTCTGCAGACGCGTGCCCAGGCGGCCGAGCCCGACCGCCATTCCCGTCAGCAGCTTAACGATTCCATCCACGACATAATCGTCGAAGACGTTCAACAGCGCTCCGAGTCCCTTAAGAGGAGCCACGATAACGGCTTGGTACAGCTCATCGATATAGAACTTCCGCTGAACGATCCGGTGCAGCCACGGAAGCGGGCCCGCGACCAGATCGGCCGGTACGGAACGCTTGGCATACATCGCCCAGCCGAGCCCAATGCCGCTCAAGCCGGCCAAGGTAGACAGCCCCATAACGAGCCAATCGGCCGATTCCTCCAGATGCTCTCCGGTCAGCCAGCCGCCAAGCCAAGGGTTAACCCCCGGGATCATGACGAAGCCGGCAACCACGGCAAGAGCAGCCAAGACGATTAGAGGCAGCGTCATGGAAGGCGGCGATTCGTGCGGCTCCACTTGGGTGCGCAGCTTGCCGGTGAAGACGAGGAAGAACAGCCTGGCCATGTAGAAGGCGGTGAAGAAGGCCGCAATCAGGCCGACCCAGAACAGCGGCTGGCTGTGATGATAAGCCTCGGTGAGAATGGCATCCTTCGACCAGAAGCCCGACAGCGGGAAGATGCCTGAGAGAGCCAACGCTCCGATCCCGAAGGTCCAGGCGGTTATCTTCATGCGGCGGCCCAGCCCGCCCATCTCGTGGATATCCTGGGTATGTACGGCGTGAATGACGCTCCCTGCCCCAAGGAACAGAAGAGCCTTGAAGAACGCATGCGTGAACAGGTGAAAAATTCCCGCGGAATAAGCCGCCCACGTTCCCAAGCCAAGCGCCATCATCATGTAGCCGAGCTGGCTGACCGTGGAATAGGCGAGAATCCGCTTGATGTCATTCTGGGCCGTGCCGATAATAGCGGCGAAGATGGCGGTAAATCCGCCCACGACCGCTACTACGGTCAGCGCATCCGGCGAGGCCCGGAAAATATCGAACGTCCGGGCGACCAGGTATACCCCGGCGGCGACCATCGTCGCGGCGTGGATAAGGGCGGAGATCGGCGTCGGCCCTTCCATTGCATCCGGAAGCCACGTATGCAGCGGGAACTGGCCCGATTTGCCCATAGCGCCGATAAAGATCAGAATGGCGATGGCCGTAATCACTCCGGCGCTAATGGCTGATGCTTCCGGATTAGCGAACGTATTGTGAAGGGAAATGAAATCGAGCTTGTGCTCGGGCATGTACCAGAACAGGAGCAGAATGCCAATGAACAGCCCCACATCCCCGATCCGGGTGACGATAAACGCCTTCTTCGCCGCCGCCCGCGCCTCCGGCTTGAAGTACCAGAAGCCGACCAGGAGGAAGGAGCAGACCCCTACCAATTCCCAGAAAATATACAGCTCGATCAGGTTAACGGATAGGACAAGGCCGAGCATCGAGAACGTAAAAAGCGAAACATAGCTGTAGAACACGGTGATGCGCTCGTCATCGTGCATATACCCGCGCGAATAAACATTCACCAGCAGGCTGACCAGCGTAACCACCACCAGCATCAGCGCGTTGAGGTTGGTCACCTCGAAGCCCATGTTCAAGGTAAAATCGCCGATTTTGAGCCATTCCCAATCGTCCCACGTATAATCGGCGACCCCGCTGCCCAGTCGTCCTGCCAGGATGAGAAGGGCAAGGACGAAGGAAACGGCCGCCGCCGCGATGCTCACCGCCACCCCCACCGTTTTCATCTGTCTCCCGATGGCGGTTAGGACGAGGAAGGCCGCGAGCGGGAAAAGCGGCACCAGCCAGGCGTATTGCGATAAGTCGGATGACATGATTTTGCCTCCTAAAAGCTTACTCGTAGAGTAAGGTGACTTCGTAAGCATTTGCTGGGTTTTCCCAGAGGGAAAGCCACTTCGTAAGGAAGTGCTAAGCTTACTCGTAGAGTAAGGTGACTTCGTAAGCATTTGCTGGGTTTTCCCAGAGGGAAAGCCACTTCGTAAGGAACTGCTAAGCTTACTCGTAGAGTAAGGTGACTTCGTAAGCATTTGCTGGGTTTTCCCGAAGGGAAAGCCACTTCGTAAGGAACTGCTGGAGCGGAAAGCCCCGGTTAATGCTTCATCGAGTCCATCTCGGTCACGTCGGCCGTGCCTTTGTTGCGGTACAGCGCAATCAGAAGGGCAATGCCCACCGCCGCCTCCGCCGCCGCGACCGTAATGTTGAACAAGGAGAAGATTTGACCCGTCAGGGACGGATTGACGCCCATCTTGGAGAAGGCGATCAAGTTCAGGTTAACGCCGTTCAGCATAAGCTCGATGGACAGCAGCACAACCACGGCGTTCTTCTTCGCCAAGGCGCCGTACAAGCCGATGCAGAACAGAATCGCCCCGAGCGTCAAATAAGGAGTCAGCACGTCGCTCATCCGTTAATCCTCCTCCCTCTTCGCCACCACGATCGCCCCGATGAAGGCCACGGTCAGCAGCACCGACATCAGCTCAAACGGAATGACATGAACGTTAAAGAGCAGCTTGCCAATCTCAAGGGTATTTTTCTCCTGGACCTCCAAAGCTTGAGCCGGGAATGTCGAGTTCTGGATGGCATAGAACAGAAAGCCGAACAGCCCGAGAACCCCTACGAGCAGGAGACCGTTGTGCCACGGACGCTTGGGCTCTTCTTCCTCTTCCCCCTGGTGCTTGGTCATCATGATACCGAAAATCATCAGGATGGAGATGGCTCCCGCGTAAATCAGCACCTGGACGAACGCGACGAACTCCGCATTAAGCAGCACATAGAGTCCGGCCAGACTGATAAAGGTTAAGGCCAGCGCCGTAACCATGTGCACGACCCGGGTCAGGCTGATCATGGAGACCGCCCCGCCGATGGCCAGCACGGCAAAGATAAAGAACATGATGTTGCTTCCGCTGGACAAATAGTCCATCAGATTAGTCAGCATCCTTCTTCGCCCCTCCCTTCGGAAGTGCGGAATTGTTCTCCTGCCGGATGTTCACGTTGTTGTCGTTCAGCCATTCGAGGTTCTTGAACAGCTCGTCGCGGCTGTAAGACGCAAGCTCGAAGTTGTTCGTCATCACAATGGCTTCCGTCGGGCAAACCTCCGTACACAGGTCGCAGAGAATGCAGAGCTCGAAGTTAATGTCGTACGTGTCGATGACCTTTCCCTTCTTCTCAGGATCGGGATTCTTCTTGCCGGTCAGCGTGATGCATTCCGTCGGACAGATCCGGGCGCACTGGTTGCAGACGATGCACTTCTCCGGGTCAAAATGCTGAATCCCCCGGAACCGGTCCGGCATTTCGAGTGGGACGTCCGGGTAGGCGTATGTGATTTTTTTCTGGGTCATGTTTTTGAGGGTTATGCCCATTCCCTTGATCAGGCCCTTCACAGCCATCACCTCTCTAGGCTCGTTATTTCACGAACAGCTCCATGTAGGCAGCGGTAACGAAGATATTAACCAGGGACAACGGCAGCAGAACCTTCCAGCCCATTCCCATCAGCTGATCGACCCGGATTCTCGGCATGGTGGCGCGCAGCCAGAACAGGAAGAACACCACAAAGGCAAACTTCAGCAGGAACCACAGAATGCCCGGGATGAAATCCAGGAAGCCGAAGGGAGCATGCCAGCCGCCCAGGAACAACACCGTGGTCATGGATGCAATGGCGAACACGTAGACGTACTCCGCCAGCATGAAGAAGGCAAAACGGAATCCGCTGTACTCGACGTGATACCCCGCCACAAGCTCCGATTCCGCCTCCGGCAGGTCAAAGGGCGTCCGGTTCAGCTCGGAGATGGCCGCGATGACGAACACGATGAATCCGATAATCTGGGGCAGAAAGTTCCAGTGCCAGAACCCGCCTGCTTGCCAGGCGACAATGTCTCTGAGATTCAAACTGCCTGCCATCATGATGACCCCTACCACGGAGATGACCAGCGGGATTTCGTAGGAAATCATCTGGGCGGCGGACCGCATGCCTCCGAGCAGCGCATATTTGTTGTTGGAGGCCCATCCCCCGAGCACGATCCCGATCGTCGAAATGCCCGACAAGGCTACGTAGTACAGAATTCCCACGTCAAGGTTCGCGTTGTACAAATTTTCAGAGAACGGAATGGTGGCCAGCACAACGAACGAAGGAACGAACGTAATGATCGGAGCGATAATAAAAAGGTACCTCTCCGCCTTGTTCGGAATCGTGTCTTCTTTAATGAGCAGCTTCGTCACGTCCGCCACCGTTTGCAGCAGTCCCAGCGGGCCGACCCGGTTCGGGCCGATCCTCAGCTGCATCCAGCCGATGACCTTGCGTTCAAAATAGATGGCGTAGGTAACGAATCCGAGAACGAGCAGCAGCATGATGATCCCGAAGAGGAGAAAGAGAAAAAAGGATCCCCACGTCAAGCCCTGCGTCAGAAGATCGCCCATCAGCAGTCTACCTCCCCGACGACAATATCGATTCCACCCAGTATCGTGATCAGGTTCGTCATCGTTTCCCCGACCAAGAGCTTCGGTAAAATTTGCAGGTTTACAAAGGATGGTCTACGGAACTTCAGCCGGTACGGCTTATCCTTTCCTTTGGAAACGATATGCACGCCGATTTCCCCCCGGGGGGACTCGATGCCGGCGTATACTTCCCCTTCGGGTACCCTCAGGACACGCGGTACTTTGCCCATCGTTTCCCCGCCTTCGGGGAACTGCTCCAGCGCCTGCTCCAGAATACGGAGCGACTGCTTGATTTCTTCCATACGGATAAGATAGCGGTCATAGCAATCTCCTCCGTCCCGCACCGGCACGTCGAATTCGAAGCGGTCGTAGATGCAGTAAGGCTGAGCCTTGCGCAGGTCCCAATCCACACCGGTGCAGCGAAGGTTGGCTCCGCTTAGTCCGAAATCGATGGCCGTTTGGGCATCGTATTTGCCGATCCCCTTGATCCGCGCCAGGAAAATCTCATTTCCGCTCACCAGATTATGGTATTCCTCGAGCTTTTCTTTCATGTACGGGACGAATTCCCGCACCTTCTGGATCCAGCCATCGGGAGCATCCCATTTCACGCCTCCAACCCGCATGTAGTTGTAGGTCAGCCGCGCTCCGCACAACTCGTTAAACAGATTGATGATGATCTCCCGGTCCCGGAAGGCAAAAAGAAACGGGCTCATCGCCCCGATGTCGAGCAAATACGTTCCCCACCAAACCATGTGGCTCGCAATCCGCTGGAGCTCCATGACGATGAGACGAAGAAATTCCGCCCGTTCGGGAATTTCCAGGCCCATCAGCTTCTCTACCGCGTTCACCAGGACATAGTTGTTGGTCATCGCGGATACATAATCCATGCGGTCCGTATAGGGAATGATTTGGGTATAGGTCAAATTCTCGGCCAGCTTCTCGGTCCCGCGGTGCAGGTATCCCATCACGGGGATCGCTTCGGTGATGATCTCCCCGTCCAGCTTGACAATGATGCGGAACACTCCATGCGTACTCGGATGCTGCGGGCCTACATTAAGCAGCAGCTCTTCTGTGCGTATCACTGGTTACACCTCCGGGTCAATCGGTTCGTAATCTTTGCGCAGCGGATACCCGACCCAATCATCCGGCATCATAATGCGGCGCAAATCGGGGTGGCCCGGAAAATCCACTCCAAGCAAGTCATAAATCTCCCGCTCATTCCAATTCGCCGTCGCCCAGACGGGAGTAACGGATGGCACCGAGGGCTGGTCGCGGTCCGTTTTCACCTTGACGCAGTATTCCTGCTTCGTTTCCAGGGAGATGAGATGGTAAACGACCTCCAGATGCGTTTCCATGTCCGTCCCGGTCACATTGCGCAAGTAGTTCTGCCTGAGCTCCTCATGGGTCTTCAGAAGCCCGGCGGCGGCCACCCAATGCTCCGGAGCCATCACGAGAGTCGGACAGTCCCCGTCCTTCTCGTTGATGTAGGCCTCCGCGACCGCCTCGGCTCCCACCGCCTCCTTCAGCAGCTCGACCACGCGGTCGAGCCTCGGCTGGTTCGGCGAAGGTGCCTTCGGCTCCGCGGGCGCGGCGTCCTCGGCCGCCTTGGCGGCTCTTGCCGCAGCCCGCGCGGCGCGCGCCTCTTCGGCGGCCTTGGCCTTCGCTTCCGCGTCGCCGCCAGCCGGCGCGCCGTCGCCTGCGGCTCCCGCAGCGGCCGCTCGAGCCGCTCTTGCCGCGGCACGCGCTTCGCGGGCTTCCGCCGCCGCGCGCGCCTTCGCCTCGGCCTCCGCGTCGCCATCGGCAGCCGCGCTCCCGCCGCCGGCATCAGCCGCCTTCGCCGGCTCACCGCCCGCCGGGGCGGGCTCTGCGCTCGCTTCGTCCGATGACGGCTTGGCTGCCACGAGCGGTGCTTCCTCGCCCTTCACCGGCTCAGCCGGCTCCGCTCCTTTCGCCGGGGCTTCGCTTCCTCCGACCGGGACGGAAGCCTCGCCTTCTACCGGCAAGCCTGCCGTCTCGGATGTTTTCGGCTCTAGTCCCGCCTCCCCGCCTTCCACCGGCTTGCCTGCCGGCTCGGATGCTTTCGGCTCTTGTCCGGTTTCTCCCCCGGCGGGGACGGAATCCTTTTTCTCCTCGGTCATCGGCTGGTCACCCGCTTCCCGGTCTTCGCTTCATAGCGGATTTTCTCCTGCAGCTTGTTGATGCCATAGATAAGCGCAGCCGGATTAGGCGGGCAGCCCGGGATGTACACATCGACCGGCACGACTTGGTCGACTCCTTTGACGACGGCATAGGACTTGATATACGGTCCCCCTGCCGTTGCACAGGAGCCCATGGCGATAACCCATTTCGGCTCCGGCATCTGGTCGTACAGCCTTCTGAGCAGCGGGGCCATTTTCTTCGTGACGGTTCCCGCCACAATCATCACGTCCGACTGCCGGGGCGAAGTCCGGAAGATTACCCCGAACCGGTCCAGGTCATAGTGAGAAGCTCCGGTTCCCATCATCTCGATGGCGCAGCAGGCCAGTCCGAAAGTAAGCGGCCAGAGGGAGTTGCTGCGGGCCCACGCCTTCAGTTGTTCGAGGGTTGTTAGGAATACATTGCGTTCGAGCTCTTCCCGTTCCTCGGGAGTCACCGATTCTAAAGAGAAGTCCATTGCAGCACCTTCTTCTTCCAGGCATAGAGTAGACCCACCACAAGGAGGGCGACGAAAATACACATTTCCACGAGCACAAACAACCCGAGCTGGTTATACGCAACCGCCCATGGGTACAGGAAGACCGTTTCCACATCAAAAATAACAAACATTAACGCAAAGAGGTAATACCGGATGTTGAACCGGACCTGCCCCTCGCCGACGGGTTCGTTACCGCTTTCATAAGTCGTCAGCTTCTCCGACAACGGCTTGCTGGGCCGGAGCAGACGCCCTATCGTGAGTGCGGCCGCCGGAAGAAACAGACCCAACGCCAGAAAGATGGCCACAATCACATAATTGTTGGTATACATTCGACCGGATCCCCTCCGTTCTTCTGTTATAAACACCTTCACAATTATATCAAATGTCTCAATTTTTTGTCTAACTAATTCCTGATCCATCCAACATTGCGCTTTCTTAACCAGCTTTGTTCCAAAAAATTGAACCGGGAGAAGGAATACCCCCGGTTCAAATGGTCAGATCCCTATAGACGCATGCCGTTTCCCAATCGCTTACTTCAGGAGAAGCGGACTTCCTTGCCCGTTTCGGCGGACTCATAAATGGCGCAAAGAATTTTCATCATCTCGACGCCATCCTCCACCGGACTTCTCGTCTCTTTCTGTCCGAGTAAAGTATCAATAAAATGATTGATTTCATTCTGAAAGGCATCCTTGAAATCGAAACGTAAATTGTTCACCTGGGGGGTAATATTCAGAATGGTATCATGATTTTCCGTCACCAGATGTAGTTCCGGCTCCAGCTCCGCGCCTCCCCGTTCGCCAAATATCGCCACGGACAGAACATCCTGCTTGGCATGAAGCGTAAAACTTACGTCCACCATCAGGGAAGCCCCGTTCTCGAAGCGGATCAGCGCGTTGGCAAGATCCTCTACCGTGTTTTTCGAAGCATCGTAATCGGACGCCTTATAGAAGTCCAGGTTTTTGATGTTGGATCGATTGCCCAACCGGTTATAGGTATTTCCGGATACGGACTTTACTTTGGGCTGCCCCATGAGATACCAGCAAATATCAATGAGATGAACTCCAAGGTCGATCAACGGACCGCCGCCGGAACGTTCCGCATCGGCAAACCATCCCCCGGGGTTGCCCAATCTGCGCAGGCAGGAAGCCTTGGCGTAATAGATCGGACCCAGTTCCTCATGATCGATAAATTGCTTTACAATTTGGTTGTTGCTTGCATATCTCCTGACAAACCCTACCTGAAGCACCTTCCCGCTGCGGCGAACGGCCTCTTCTACACGCAAAGCCTCCTCTACCGTTATGCAAAGCGGCTTTTCCACCAATACATGCTTACCCGCCTCCAACGCGGCAATGGCAATTTCGGCATGGGAATTGTTCCAGGTACAGATGCTAACCCCCTGCAGCTCCGGAAGGGCAAGGATCTCCTTGTAATCGGTAAAAACCTTCTTAGCGCCATAGGCTGAGGCTTTCGCCTTCGCCCTTTCCTCATTCAAATCACAAACCGCATAGATCTCCGCATGGGGATTGTTTTGGTAAGAGTTGAAATGAACCTCCGAAATGGAACCCGCGCCGATAATGCCAATTTTTAATTTTGTCATAGCCAATCCTCCCTCATAATCAAAACCTTCTCAAAACGGCCAAGCCAGCTCAATTCCTTGACGGACAATCGGCGACTGGAAACCCGCCCCCCTCTATCACATGAAGCTCCCCTGCATGACGAACCTTCACGAAGCGAACCCGTTCCAACCGATCATCCCTGACACCCTTTTTGACCATTAATCGGAATCGTTGGTACTTATGTAGTTTATTTACCTCGCAAACATACTACCATTTACATTTTTATATAGTCAACTGGTTTTTATGTGGTTCATTAAGTGGTTGGTCTTAGTACTTTATCCACGCATTTCTCCTCAGGACTTCCTAATTTCGGGATTCCGAGCACACAAAAAAAAGCGGACCCGAATTGTCCGCTTTTCGTTCATATCGCTCAAAAGATAATAGGAAAATTCTCTTCGCTTGCCGCTTCTCCTATGGCATTGATGGCTCAGGCTCTAGTTTTAATTGTTTATTAAACAGCCGAATCAGCCCTTCCTCGTCGACCAATTGGGAGAAATATTCTCCTAAACATTCTCCCAATACTTTCAATTCTTCCATGGTTAACTGAAGCCGATCATGGGTCGCATAATAGGAAATCAATTCCCTATGAAGCTCCAACCGCGCAGGTTGATTCGGCAATTCGGTCTGTACGGATTCCGCAACCAATCGATTGGCCGGCAGGCTGAACGTATGACGGCGAATGTTCCTCTGGCTTTCTTCCGAAAGAAGGTAATCCGCAAAGCACTTTGCTTCTTCCTTGTTGGCGGACATGGCCCCTATGGCAATGCCGGTTGTCAACAGAAGCGTATCATGGGTACGAAACTTCGGGAGAGGGGAAATGTCGAAGGGAAAATCGGCATCCTTTAGTTGATTCAGACGGTAATAGGTCGTCAGGATGACCGATACCTTTTGCTGCTTGAACAGTTTCTCGGCATCATGGTCACCGAACGAAATCACCAGGGGGTATAAGCCGTCTTCATGGATCAGAGAACGGATAAATCGCAGCAAGGCCAGCATTTCCGGATCCTCAGGCTTCAGAAAATCGTTCTCATCCCTCCGAAATTGCGCAAGGTTCTGCAAAAGAAAGATAGGCCAACGGGTATACGAGGATAAGTGAAAATACAAGCCAAACCGATTCGGAGCCACCACCTTGGCCAATGTTTCGCGCAACTCCTGCCAATCCCAGCTGCTGTCGGGCTCAAACAGCCGGCGTTCCCGGAAATGATCTTTGTTGTAACAAAGGACAACCGGCGAAAAAACAAACGGCCTCACGAACAAGGCACCCTCTTCCATCGCGAATAAGTCATTCAAGAAGGGGTACGTTTCCTGCTGGGGGGGTAACGGTTCCAGTACGTTCAATTGATTCGTTTCCCGGAAGTGAACGTAATCATTATGATTTAGGGTAAGTACGTCAACGATTCCGGATTCCAGCAGCTCCTTGACGTTATCCGCTTGAAAATAGGGAAGTTTTAGCGCCTCTATTCGGATATGGGGATGCTCTGCCTGGAACTTTTCGATAAGCTCGCCCATATTAGCTTCTTCGTACAGGGACGGGTACACACCAAAGCGAACTACCTTTTGCTGGGGAGCCATAACCTGGGAGCCAACCCTAGGGAGCTTGACGATCATCTTTTCTTCTACCAGTTTATCCAGTATGAGACGTACGGAGTTCTTGCTCAAATGGAACTGTTCGGCCAATGCCGTCTCCGCAGGCAAATAATCGCCGGGCTTGTAAACCCCGGTCAAAATGTTATGACGAATGGAATTCAGCATCTCGTTTAATCGGTTCTGAAAAGTATTACGGTCCGGTTTGGCCATCCTGCTTGCTCCTTAAAGAGAAAAATAATTCCCATTCTGCCCTCGATTAGTCTATTCTAGTCTATGTATAGTATACAAAATTATCGAAATGATGACCAGAATGTGCGGTTTATAAACCAGACGACTGATTTAGCCTTCACATCGTTTTCCGCATACAAAAAAAGCAGAGGGAATCCCTCTGCTTTTCGGTGGTCTTGCTTTATTTGCCGGCCACGTCCAACCGGTTCAAGGCCCGCTGAAGCGCCATTTCGGCACGGCGGAAGTCCAGCTCGTCCTGTTTGCTTCCTCCCAGACGCTTCTCGGCTCTCTCCTTGGCGGAGCGGGCCCGTTCCACGTCGATATCGGCAGGCAGCTCGGCCGATTCGGCCAGGATGACGACCTTGTCTTTGCGCACTTCCATAAAGCCGCCGTTTACGGCGATGAGCTCCGTGGAATTGCCCTTTTTGATTTTGACGGGAGCGATCTTAAGAGGAGTCACCAACGGAATGTGGTTTGGCAAAATCCCCAGCTCACCGGCTACCCCTTTGACAACGATCATATCCGCTTCTTCCGCGTATACTTTGCGCTCCGGGGTAACGATCTCCAACAAGAAAGTACTCACGTGCAACCCTCCTTCCAGGTTTCCCGGGGGAAACCCCTTCATGAAGCAACTGCTTTATACAATTCATCCACCGACCGGGGGAAGCGTGCCCGGGGAACCGGCGTCGGCGCCGCTTCGTTTATGCCTTTCCGGATCGTTTTTCCCGCTTTCGATGGATGAGGAATGGGTCTTACAGGGTTTTGGCTTTCTCTACCGCTTCTTCGATCGTCCCTACGTACATGAAGGCTGCTTCCGGAAGATCGTCGTGCTTGCCTTCCAGCAGTTCTTTGAAGCTGCGGACGGTTTCTTTAACCGGAACGTATTTACCCGAAATCCCCGTGAACTGCTCGGCTACGTGGAAAGGCTGAGACAAGAAGCGCTCGACCTTACGGGCACGCTGTACGGTCAGTTTGTCCTCGTCGGACAATTCGTCCATACCGAGGATGGCGATGATATCTTGAAGCTCTTTGTAGCGCTGAAGCAGACGCTTAACGCCTTGAGCCACTTCATAGTGTTCTTCCCCAACCACTTCCGGAGCCAGGATCCGCGAGGAAGACGCCAACGGGTCAACCGCCGGGAAGATCCCTTTCTCGGAAATTTTACGCTCCAGGTTGGTCGTAGCGTCCAAGTGAGCAAACGCCGTAGCCGGAGCCGGGTCAGTGTAGTCATCCGCCGGAACGTAGATCGCCTGTATCGACGTAACGGAACCGGTTTTGGTGGAGGTGATCCGCTCTTGCAGCTGGCCCATTTCGGTAGCCAGGGTTGGCTGGTAACCTACCGCCGAAGGCATACGTCCCAGAAGGGCCGAAACCTCGGAACCGGCTTGGGTAAAGCGGAAGATGTTGTCGACGAAGAGCAGCGTATCGCGGCCTTCTTGGTCACGGAAGTGCTCGGCCATGGTCAGACCGGACAAGGCGACGCGAAGACGTGCACCCGGAGGCTCGTTCATCTGGCCGAAGACCATCGCCGTTTTGCTGATAACGCCGGAGTCCTTCATCTCGTGGTAAAGGTCGTTCCCTTCACGGGTTCTTTCCCCTACCCCGGCGAATACGGAAATCCCGCCGTGCTCCTGGGCGATGTTATTGATAAGCTCCTGGATCGTAACGGTCTTCCCTACGCCGGCACCGCCGAAGAGGCCGATCTTACCGCCCTTGGCATAAGGAGCCAACAGGTCGATAACTTTGATCCCGGTTTCCAGAATTTCCGCCTGCGTAGACAGCTGATCGAACGAAGGAGCCGCTTTGTGAATCGGGCTCGTATACGTGCGGTCTACCGGCTCATCGGAGTCGATCGCTTCTCCCAGGACGTTAAACACGCGGCCCAGGGTAGCATTCCCTACCGGAACGGTAATCGGGACGCCGAGGTCAACGGCTTCCATTCCGCGAACCACGCCGTCCGTGGTGGACATGGCTACGCAGCGAACGGAATTGTCTCCCAGGTGAACGGCAACTTCAACGGTAAGGTCGATGTCGTGCTCGCCGGCAGTCTGCGCTTTTTTCTCGATTTTGATCGCATTCAGGATTTCAGGCAGTTGTCCGCGTTCGAACTCGATGTCGACAACCGGACCTGTTACCTGGATAACGCGTCCTTTGCTCATTGTATACCCTCCTAAAACTTCATTAACAACGCTCTATATCATTAAGACTGGGAATTGGCACCTGCCACAATTTCCGTGATTTCCTGAGTGATGGCAGCCTGACGGGCACGGTTGTAAACAATGGTCAAGCTGGAGATCAGCTTGGTCGCATTCTTCGTCGCGCTGCCCATGGCAGTCATCCGGGCGCCGAACTCACTTGCCTTTCCTTCCAAGACGGCACTGTAAATCAAGGTTTCCGCATATTTCGGGAGCAGAACCTCGAGTACGCCTTCTGGAGACGGTTCGTATTCGTAGTTGGCGACAGCCCCGGTGCTTGATCCCTGGAGGTCATCCAGAGGAAGAAGCCGCTTCTCTACAGGGGTTTGGGAAATGGCATTGTTAAACCGGTTATAAACCAAATAGAGTTCGTCATAGGATCCGTTCTCGAAGTTGCGCACGGCAGCCGAAGCAACGGATCGAATATCGGCGAAGCTCGGCGAATCCGGTAGTCCCGTCACTTCCTCCACGATCGGAATATTCCGCTTGCGGAAGAAATCACGGCCCTTACGGCCGATAACGAAGACGGCGTATTCGCTGGTCGATTGGTGCCTTTCCCGAATGGTGTTCAGGACTTTACGCAGAACGTTGGCGTTGTATCCGCCGGCAAGCCCGCGGTCCGATGTGATGACCAGGTATCCGGTGCGCTTGATCTCCCGGCTTTGGAGCATGGGGTGCTTAACCCCTTTGGTGCCGGCCGCAATGCTGGCTACCACGTCCTTGATCTTATCCGCATAAGGACGGGCTGCTTCGGCGCTGTTCTGGGCGCGCTTCAACTTGGATGCCGCCACCATCTCCATCGCCTTCGTGATCTGCTTCATGTTCTGCTTGCTCTTGATTTGGCGTTTGATTTCGCGTATTCCTTTGGCCACTTTTTCACCACCTAGAAGTTTTCCCTTGGGAAAACGGACTTCACTAACATCACCCTGCCCCGAAACGGTCGGAACAAGGGGTTAGGCTTGCTTGCGCAAGCCTGGTTCTATCTTTACGCCGATACGGCAAATCCTTTGAGGAACTTGGTGATGGCTTCACCCAGTGCTTTTTCGTTATCCGCTACAATATCTTTCGTATCGCGGATGGAAGCGAGAATTTCCGGATGGCTGGAATCCAGGAACGCCAGGAATTCCTTCTCGAAGCGGCCGATATCCTGAACCGGAACTTCGTCCAGGTAGCCTTTGATAACGGAGTAAATGCTCACAACCTGCTTCTCAACCGGAAGCGGCTGGTTTACCCCTTGCTTCAGAATTTCCAGCGTACGGGCACCGCGGTTCAGACGGGCCTGGGTCGATTTATCGAGGTCGGAACCGAACTGGGCGAAAGCCGCCAGCTCGCGGTAAGCCGCAAGATCCAGACGGAGCGTACCCGCTACCTTCTTCATTGCTTTGATCTGAGCCGAGCTACCTACCCGGGATACGGAGATACCAACGTTAACCGCCGGACGCTGACCGGAGTAGAACAGGTCGGACTCCAGGAAGATCTGGCCGTCCGTAATGGAGATAACGTTCGTCGGAATGTACGCCGACACGTCACTCGCTTGGGTTTCGATGAACGGAAGGGCCGTCAGGGACCCGCCGCCCAGTTCATCGTTCAATTTAGCGGAGCGCTCCAGCAAGCGGGAGTGCAGGTAGAATACGTCACCCGGATAAGCTTCGCGGCCCGGAGGACGTCTCAGAAGCAGGGACAGCTCGCGGTAAGCGGCTGCTTGTTTGGTCAAGTCATCGTAGATAACGAGCACGTGCTCGCCTTTGTACATGAAGTACTCACCCATGGAGCATCCGGCAAATGGAGCCAGGAACAGCAGCGGGGACGGTTCGGAAGCACTTGCGGTTACGACGATGGTGTAGTCCATTGCACCGAAACGGCGGAGGGTTTCCACAACGCCGGCAACCGTGGACTGCTTCTGTCCGATGGCCACGTAAATACATTTTACGCCGTTGCCCTTCTGGTTGATGATCGTATCGATAGCGATCGCCGTTTTACCGGTCTGACGGTCCCCGATGATCAATTCCCGCTGGCCGCGGCCGATAGGAATCATCGCGTCGATTGCTTTGATCCCGGTCTGCATCGGCTCGTGAACCGATTTACGGGCCATAACGCCAGGCGCCGGGGATTCCACCGGACGGAATTGCGTCGTATTGATCGGACCCTTGCCGTCAAGCGGCTGGCCCAGAGGGTTAACGACACGGCCGAGGAGTTCTTCCCCTACCGGTACTTCCATGATGCGTCCCGTACGCTTCACTTGGTCTCCTTCACGGATATCCGTGAATGGCCCCAGGATAACGATACCGACGTTGTTTTCTTCGAGGTTAAGAGCCATCCCCATTACGCCGTTAGCAAATTCCAACAGCTCTCCGGACATGACGTTCTCAAGACCGTGAGCACGGGCGATCCCGTCACCGACTTGAATAACCGTACCTACGTCAAAAACTTGAATTTCCGATTTATATTGTTCAATTTGACTTTTAATCAGCGTGCTGATTTCTTCAGGTCTGATACTCAACTATCCTCACCCCTATCTACAGTGCTTGTGATCCTGCCAAAGTCTTCTGCAGCCTGTTCAGCTTACCGGACAAGCTGCCGTCATACAGACGATCGCCGATGCGAACCTGCAGCCCACCGAGCAGGCTGGAATCTATCACGTTCTCGACGCGGATGGTTTTGCCGGTCAGCTGGCCGAATTGAGCCGCGATGTGCTCGGTTTCCTCTGCCGTAAGCGGCAGGGGAGTCGTGACGATCGCCTTCGCCTGGCCCAGCTCTTCATTCGCGATTTTGACATAGTCGTTCAACAGGTAAGGAAGCAGGGACTCGCGCCCTCTGTCTACCAGGAGACGCAGCGTATTGAATACGGCCTCCGAGACCTTACCTTCGTATATCCCGGTTAAGAGATTGGTTTTGACGGAAGCGTCCAGGTTAGGATGTTCCAGCAGACGGCGGAAGTCGGCGTTCTCTCGAATAGAAGAAACGACAGCCGCCAGCTCTTCCTCGACCTGGGCGATTTGGTTCCGGCCTCTGGCCACTTCGAAAAGCGCCTTGGCATACCGCTTCGCTACGATCGTGTCCTGGCTCATTGCTTGCCTCCTACCTCTTGCAGGTATTGGTCAATCAACTGCTCCTGGGACTTCTGATCGACTTGCTTCTCGATAATTTTCGAAGCGATCAACACGGACATAGCGCTGACTTGACTGCGCAGAGCCGCAACCGCTTTGTTCTTCTCGTTCTCGATATCTTTAAGAGCCTCTTCCTTAAGACGGCCGGCTTCCGCTTTGGCGTTCTGAATGAGCTCATCCGCCTGGCGTCCGCTCGTCTGTCTGGCCTGCTCCAGAATATCATAAGCTTCCTTGCGGGCCGTTTCGATCGCCTGCTTCTGTTCAGCGAGAAGCTGTTCCGTCTGCTTGCGGTTCGATTCGGCGGTTTGGATCTGTTCCTGAACGAGCTCTTTGCGCTTCTCCATGATGCTGAACAAAGGACCGAACGCATACTTTTTGAGGAGCCAGAAGAGGATCAGGAATGCCACGAGCTGGATAAAAAACGAAGACCATACTATATGCACCGAACGTCACTCCTTTCTGAGCGATGGGGTAATCCGTTAAAGGCAAAACGAAGGCGTGGAGGCTGTGGCCATCCCCGCCAATCCGTCATCATTAAGCTTGGCCGTAGAAAATGAAAGCCAATACGAGGGTGATAACCGGCAGGGCCTCGACCAGCGCAACCCCGATAAACATCGTCGTTTGAAGCGTTCCGCGAAGCTCAGGCTGACGGGAAATTCCCTCTACCGTACGTCCTACGATCAAACCGTTACCGATACCGGCGCCCAAGGCACCCAGACCAAACACGATTGCTGCTGCTACTAATGCTAAAGCTCCCATTGATAAATATCCTCCCTAAATTTCAATTTAATGAGTGGTTAACTTATATTCACCCGAACTTGTTAGATTCAGAGATCCGCATTCGAGGTAAATCCTTGTTGCCTGCTGTGAAACTAGTGGCTGTGCTCTTCATGTATGATCGCTTGAGACATATACACCATCGTCAGCATAACGAATACGAAGGCTTGAATCGCGCCAACGAACACACTAAAGCCCTGCCAGACGATCAGAGCCGGGATTCCGAACCAGCTCAAGCCTTTGATGACCGCAATCATCACCTCGCCGGCATAGATATTCCCGTATAGACGAAGAGCGAGAGACAGCGGCTTGGCGACTTCCTTGATCAGGTTAAGCGGCAGGAAAGGAATGTACGGGTCGACATAGTGCTTCAAGTAGTACTTCCGGTTTCTTCTCAAGCCTTCAAAGTGGGTCAGCCCGATAACCAGCACGGTTAGAGCTCCCGTAACGGCAACGTCGGCTGTCGGGGATTTGTACCAGGAGACCTCAACCCCATGGGACTCGGTTCCTTTGGCTTCCGCTTTATGGTGAGCCTCATCCAGCTGCTCCTGCGTGACGAATTCCTGACCGAATGCGCTGGCCGGCTTCTCATGCTCGGTAATGATCGCTGCCGGCAGCCCCAGCATATTTCCTACGAAAATATACATAATGAGAGCCAGGCCCAAGCTAAGATAGAGTTTGCCTTTTTTGAAATCCATCGTGGATCCGATGATGTTAACGACAAATTCGATAACCCATTCCAGGAAGTTCTGCATCTTGGTCGGATTGGTGACCGAAGCGTTGCGGACGGCCATCAAACCAAGGATAAGCACAATCGCGCTGGTAACCAGAATCATCAGAATGACGGACAGATCGAATTCGATGCCGCCCAGGTGAATAATCGGTGCAATGTGTTCCATTATTCTTTTTCACCCCTTTCATCGGAAGAGTCTGAATCTTTGGATCTTGCCGTAGAAAGATAACCCAGTACGAGTGTTGCCAACTGCGAAAAAATTAATCCAACAATAGTGGCGAATAAATCGAAATGAAGCGTCCGGGTGGAAACCAGTACGGCCAGCAGCGCAAAGGCGGCTCTGGTCGGATACCCGAGAGTGACTCTTCGGCCGGTCCGTTCGGCTGCAGCTCCCCCAACCTTATGTACCTTCCAGCCCAAGTGATACATATTGATCACGCTTGCAAGCACGCCGATAACCAGCCCCCCAAAAATCGGCTGATACCGAGGGAAGACCGCCCAGCAAAGAAAGCAAACGGACAAAAAAAAGAAGGATATTCGGGTCACTCGTTTAAGATGAACCAGCAAGTCAGTCATGGTTGTCCTCCGCAAAGAGTCGGATCAGGAAGAATACACCGACACCGCCGATGACCAATCCTGCCATAAGCCCGACCAGCGTCCAAAGCTGTCCGCCTCCGAACCGGTCATCGAGCTTGGAACCGATCCAGTAGCCCGCTCCGACACAAACGGCCAGGTCCGCCCCCATGGCGCTGACGATAGCCGCCCCCCGCCAAGGGTTCTCATCGGATTTGCGATCTTTCATCTTAACCTCCTAACGAAGTCACCTGAAACACCCTAGTAATCCTCATTCATTTTATCTAAGTAAAGTTCGGTTTGTCAATTATTATAAATTGGAACACTTTGTGAACGGAAGTGGGAAAAACCCTTGAGAATCAAGCATTTTTCCCATTTCCAAACCACACAGTAGAACTGTACAGTGTGACCCTGTGATCTTGGTTACAGCTTATTCGCGGAGAACGGTTTCGGAGGCTCCTCGTTTTTGTCAAAATGGTGAAGAATGGCTTGGACGATCCGCTCCGATGCGTGGCCGTCGCCGTACGGGTTGGCCGCCTGACTCATCCGCCGGTACAGCTCTTCATCCGTCAGGAGAGCCCTTGCCCGGTTGAACACATGATCCTCGTCGGAGCCCGCAAGCTCAAGCGTTCCGGCTTCGATGCCCTCGGGACGCTCGGTCGTGTCGCGCAGCACCAACACCGGAATGCCGAAGGACGGGGCTTCTTCTTGAATGCCGCCGGAGTCGGTCAGAATCAGGTGGGTATGCGGGAAAAAGTTGTGCACGTCCATAACATCGACCGGATCAATGAGCTTGATGCGCGGATGATCGCCGAGAATTTCGTAGGCCGGCTCGCGGACGGCCGGGCTCAGATGAACCGGATAGACGATGGCGATATCCTCGAACTCATCGGCGAGCCTTCTGACGGCCCGGAAGATTTGCCGGTGCGGCTCCCCTTGGGACTCTCTCCGGTGAGCGGTCATGAAGATGAGACGCTTGCCTTCCGCCCATTCGAGCACCGGATGCTGATAATCCTGCTTAACCGTGTACTGGAACACGTCCGTAGCGGTGTTTCCGGTTATGTAGATCGTCTCCGGATTCTTGTTCTCCTTCAGCAGGTTGCCGGCCGACCAGTCCGTAGGGGCAAAATGCAGGTCGGCCAGGACGCCGGTCAGCTGGCGGTTCATTTCCTCCGGATACGGGGACAGCTTGTTCCACGTGCGCAGGCCCGCTTCCACATGGCCGACCTTGATCTGCTGGAGGAAGGCGGCGTAGCTCGCGAGGAACGTCGTCAGCGTATCCCCGTGGACCAGGACGATATCGGGCTTCGCTTCCGTAAAAACGGGCTCCAGTCCCTGAAGCACGCGAACGGTCAATTCCTGCAAGGTCTGGCGGTCCTTCATGACATCCAGGTCATAATCGGCCTTGATGCGGAATACCTCCAGCACCTGGTCCAGCATTTGACGGTGCTGCGCCGTCAGACAGACGACCGATTCGATCTTATCGGGATGCTTTTCCAATTCCAAAATAAGCGGAGCCATCTTGATCGCTTCGGGTCTCGTGCCGAAAACAGTCATTACTTTGATACGACTCATGCGTTTCATTCCCCCGTTTCGCTTGTCTGTTGGCTCATCCCGGCAAGCCTCTAGCTTAAGCCCGGACAAGCGGTCCTTCTACTTCGTTCCGAACAGGCGGTCCCCCGCGTCTCCCAAGCCGGGAACAATGTAGCCGTGGTCATCTAGGTGATCGTCTATGGCGGCTACGTAAATATCGATATCCGGATGCGCTTCCTGCATCGCCTTGATGCCTTCCGGAGCGGCAATCAGGCACATCAGCTTGATCTGGGTGCACTGCCGCTTCTTGAGCACGTCGATGGCGGCGATCGCCGAGCCCCCGGTGGCGAGCATCGGGTCAATCACGATCAGCTCGCGCTCGAGCACGTCGGTCGGAAGCTTGACGTAATATTCCACCGGCTGCAAGGTTTCGGGGTCGCGGTACAAACCCACATGGCCGACCTTGGCGGCCGGAAGCAGCTTGAGGATGCCGTCCACCATGCCGAGGCCCGCCCGAAGAATCGGAATGAGGCCGAGCATGCGGCCGGAAATGATTTTACCGTCGGTCGTTGTGACCGGTGTCTTGACTTGGATCGTCTCGAGCGGAATTTCCCTCGTAATTTCATAAGCCATCAGCGTGGCGACTTCATCGACCAGTTCGCGGAAGTCCTTGGTCGTGGTATTCTCATCCCGTATGTAGGTGAGCTTATGCTGAATCAGCGGATGGTCGCAAATAAATACTTTACCCATAACAGTCCTCCCGAGCGTCGTTTAGCCCTTCTTTAACTCCTGATGCCTGACAAACCTCGTACATTATACCATAAACATCCTCGTATAATCTTGTCCAAAAAAGAGCGCGAATACCCGGACGGACCGAACGGAGCCCGTCCCTTGCCGAAAGCGGCCGATACCGTCCATGCCAAAAGAAAAGGCTCCCTCGCAAGGGAGCCGGATGCCGCCCGAACGGGCGCCTGTTTCCTGGATTAAGCTTCGTATTTCATGTTGGCGTAGAGAGGGAACTGCGCGGTCAGATCGCGGACCATGCCGCGGGCTTTCTCGTGCACCGAGCTGTCGTCCGGATTCTTCAGCGTCATGGCGATAATCTCGGCGATCTTCTTCATCGCTTCCTGATCCATGCCGCGGGAAGTAGCCGCCGGTGTTCCGAGCCGGATGCCGCTTGTGACGAATGGGCTCGTCGGGTCGAACGGAATGGCGTTCTTGTTGGCCGTTACGCCCACTTCGTCGAGAAGATGCTGGGCGGCTTTACCTGTCATGTTGATGCTGCGCAGATCAACCAGAATCAGGTGGTTGTCGGTTCCGCCCGATACGATGTTCAAGCCTTCAGCGGCCAAGGATTCGGCCAGCGTAGCGGCGTTCTTCACGACATTCTCCTGATACGTCTTGAAATCAGGCTGCAGGGCTTCGCCGAAGGAAACGGCTTTCGCCGCGATAACGTGCATCAGCGGTCCGCCCTGGGTTCCCGGGAACACGGCCTTGTCGATTTCCCGTGCCCAAGGCTGCTTGCAGAGAATCAAGCCGCCGCGGGGACCGCGAAGCGTTTTGTGTGTGGTCGAGGTCACGAAATGAGCGTGCGGAACCGGGTTCGGATGAAGACCTGCCGCTACCAGACCTGCGATGTGCGCCATATCTACCATGAACAGGGCGCCCACATCGTTCGCGATCGAAGCGAAGGCTTCGAAATCGATGGTGCGCGGATAAGCGCTCGCTCCGGCCACGATCAGCTTCGGACGATGCTTGAAGGCCGCCTTGCGGACTTCGTCGTAGTCGATGCGGAACGTGTTCGGATCAACGCCATACGCCACGAAGTTATAGAGCAGGCCGGACGCGTTCGCCGGGTTACCGTGCGTTAGATGGCCGCCATGGGCCAAGTTCATGCCGAGGATGGTGTCTCCCGGCTTGACGGTGGCGAGATAAACGGCCAGGTTCGCTTGAGCGCCCGAATGGGGCTGAACGTTCGCGTGCTCGGCTCCGAAAATTTCCTTCACGCGGTTGCGGGCAATGTCCTCCACCACGTCGACGTGCTCGCAGCCGCCGTAGAAGCGCTTGCCGGGATAGCCTTCGGCGTACTTGTTCGTCAGCACGGTGCCCAGGGCATCCAGCACGGCCTCGCTGACGAAGTTCTCCGAGGCGATCAGTTCAATGTTGTCGCGCTGGCGGTTGAGCTCCTTGCTCATGGCCGCCAACACTTCCGGATCCTGCTTGCGTAAATGTTCCATGTTCGATTCCTCCCCATTGATTAAAAGGCGGTTCAAGCCCGCTTATCCTGCCATCCCAAACTCAGTCACACGTTCCGGCATCCGTCACCGTCTCGACCACATAGACGGCACGGGCGCCGCCAATCAGCTTCGGCCTCGTGTAGGCCATGGAGACGGGGGCCTCCCCGATCATCCGCACGGAGGAGCGGAGCGGCACGGCTACCGGGATCAGGTGCATCCCGATCAGCGTTCCTCCGATATCGATTCCGGCGTGAGCCCGGATCGTCTCCACCACTACCGGCTGCTTCAGCTTGCGGAAGGCGTATGCCGCCATCGACCCGCCTGCCCGCGGAACCGGAATCACCGATACCGGTTCGAGCAGAGGGTACCTCGAGAGCAGCTCCTTTTCCACCACAAGCGCGCGGTTCAAATGCTCGCAGCACTGGAAAGCGGGGAAGAAGCCGATTCGCCCGCGGACCCTTTGCACGCCTTCGAAGATGGCGGCTGCCGCCTCCTCGCTCCCGGCCGTCCCGATATGCCGCCCGATCACTTCGCTTGTGCTCGTCCCGATGACGACAATCTGGCCCTCTTCGACCTTTCCGGCCTGGACCAGCTCCGTCAGCGCGGTTTCCACACGCTGCGACAGATCCGCCTCCGGGTCCCACTCCGGCTGTCCCGCCCGGTTCGCTTCGTTCTCCTTCACCGCCATCACGCCTCCTTGCCGAATTTTCGGATTCTGGTGCCTTACCTTGCGGATAAGACACTGCGAGGCCCCTACCTCCCGGCCTCCTGCTTAGGATAGGTGGAACAGGCGAGTTTTATGGATGAAGGGAGTACTTCTCTTCCAGCGAGCGAACCTTTCCGACGCGGTTCTGGTGACGGGGCCCTTCGGAGAATTCCGTCTCCAGCCAGAGGCGGGTAATCTCCTGCGCGATGCCCGGCCCCACTACGCGCTCGCCCATGGCCAGCACATTGGTGTCATTGTGCTCGCGGGTCGCCTTCGCGCTGAACAGATCGTGCACAAGCGCACAGCGGATGCCGGGGATTTTGTTCGCCGCAATCGACATGCCGATGCCGGTTCCACAGAGGAGAATGCCTTTATCGGCTTCTCCCGAAGCCACCTTCTCGCAAACGGCGGACGCGAAATCCGGGTAGTCCACGGACTCCTCGTTCTGGGTGCCCATGTCGGTCACCTCATGGCCCAGACCGGCGACGAACGTCTTGATTTCTTCCTTCAAACGGTATCCTGCGTGATCGGCTCCGATTACAATTTTCATAGGTTCTGGTCCTCCCAAGATAGGTGTAGAATGTCAAGGCCCGCAAGAGACGGGCACGGATAGACAAGTCCCCTTCATTATACCCGATAACGCCGATCCCGCCCAACAAATAGAAAAAGAGCACACTCGTGCACGCACGAGATGCTCTTTGCCCAGGCGACCGGCCGTATGGCCCGGTGCTCCATTGTGGTTGGTTCCACGTTGTCGCCAGTTACACCGGGTCCAGTGGGAGAATTCCGCGTGAGCGGCTTCCTCCTTGAATATGCCTTTATCTTACCGCATTTTGCGGAGGCTGTAAAGCCCGGAAGGCGGCCTCCCTGCGGAAAAGTCAGGGGACGTACCGTCTTTGGCTCCCTCGCCTCCTCCTCCTCCAGGCTGCCGGTTACAGCTTGTCGAGGAGCTTCTCCACGCTCTCCTCAATCTCCAGCGCGCAGGCCTGGTATTCCTCCAAGGAGCCTCCGAAAGGATCGCGGATGTCGAGGTCCGCCCCTGTACCTTCCAGCTCGGCCAGCCTGCGCCGGTCCTCAGCCGTAATGGGCTGACCAAGCGCCTGCTTGATCTGCAGGTCCACAATGAGCCGTTCCTTCTCGCCGGCCTCACCGGAATCCGCGGCAGCGTGGGCTGTATATTCTTTTAAGGTGTACGTTTTGTCCACGGCCTCCGGGAAGCGTTGGAGGAGAAGCCTTTTGTGGCTGACGGTCATGGTCAGGATGAGGTCCGCCCGGCGGATCAGCTCCGGGGAGAGCGACTTGGAGGACAGGGCTTCGTTCAGCCCCTTGTCCTGTAGAATCCGGCGCGAATGCCCCGAAATCGAGCAGCCGTCCACTGCGGATACTCCGGCGGAGGACACGGTCACGCGGATTCCCTTGCGCTCCGCAAGCAGCCGGAAAATCCCTTCCGCCAAAGGACTTCGGCACGTATTTCCCGTACAAACGAACAGCACATGGTTGATCATTCTGCCCACTCCTTTTTCTTCCGGCATGTCTCTCTTATATTATAATAGGAAGGGTCCGGGCTTATCCACCCGGACCCGCTGCAGCGTGTTAGGCGCAGGCGAACGCCCGCTTTTCCTGCCCTTGACGAAAGCTCTACATCAGAAACTTCAGGCCGAAAGCAAGAAGAATCAAGCCGCCGAAGGCTTCCCCGTAATCTCCCACCCACTGGCCCACCCGGCGCCCGAGCAGCAGGCCGAGCACCGACATAAACCCTCCCAGCAGCCCGAAAAGAAGAACCGTCAGCAGCAGGTCCGACGCGAACATACCGAGCGATACGCCCACCGAGAAAGAATCAATGCTGACCGTTAAGGAGAACAGCATCAACCCCCAGAACGTCCGGTGGTCGATGGATTGAACGGCGTCTCCCCGCATAGCGCTGTACACCATATGAGCACCGAGCACCACCAGCAGGCCCCCTCCGGCCGCCGTCGCGACTCCGCCGAGCAGCTCGCCCGCATAATGCCCCATAAACATGCCGGTCAAAGGCATGACAATATGGAAAAGGCCGATGGTGAAACTGATTTTGCAAATGTCGAGTAGGCGAATTCCTTTCAAGCCGATCCCGATTCCGAGGGAGAACGCATCCATCCCCAGAGCCACCGCCATCAGCAAAAGAGTGATCAATTCGCCCCACACCGGTGCCGCTTCCATGCTCCTCTCCCCTTTGTCCGCCTATTCTTTCCCAAGATATGCGGAGCTTGAGGGAAACATGTCCGGTTTGTCCCAGGGAGGGACCGCCTTACCCGGAGCAGGACGGAGGCGGTAACGCGCCGGACGGGCAAAGGGCGGGGATGCCGGCGAATGCTACGGGGCAGAGGCGCCTGCCTAAGTTAGAAGCGGTTCGGAAGGGGGAATCCGCTGAAGGATGCAAAAAAAGGCCGGGAAACCAAAAGTTCCCCCGCCCCTCGTGCGGCAAGCAAGCCTGCGTCTTTGGCGCAAAAAGCAAGTCGCCGCGGGCATCGCCAAACCGTTCAGGCGGAGCTTAAAGCCGGATGACCCGGCCTCCGGCCGCCTTGCGCAGCCGGTTCATCACCGCGGCGCCGATGCCGCTCTCTTCGACGGCCTCGGCGAGGATGAAGGTCACCCCGGCCTCGTCAAAGCCGCGCAGGGCGTCGTAGAGCCCGCGGGCTGCGGAGCCGGGATCGCCGAGCCGGCCGCAGGCGATGACGGCGTCGGCGTCGTAGCGCGCCGCATGCTCGGCGCAGGCGAGCACGCCCGTGCGTTCGCCGGCGGCCTTCGCCCGCGCGAGTTCCTGGCGGATCCAGGAACTCACCGCCTCGGGCGACGGGCCCTGCACGACGGCAAGGCGCCCGCGCGGGGCGTAGTGCGCGTACTTCATGCCCGGTGCCTTCGGGGCATGAAGCGCGTCCTCGCCGCCCGGAGCGCCAGGCTCGCCGTCCGGGCCCGCGCCGGCGACGGGCGCGAACCGCTCGAGTGCTTCGGCGCTTACGCCGCCCGGGCGCAGCACGTGCACGGCGCCGCCGGCGGCTTCGACGACCGTCGACTCGACGCCGACGCCCGTCGGGCCGCCGTCGAGCACGCCTTCGATGACCCCGTTCAGGTCATCGAGCACGTGCTCGGCTCGCGTCGGGCTCGGGCGGCCGGAGCGGTTCGCGCTCGGCGCGGCGACCGGGCAGCCCGCCACGCGGATCAGCGCCAGCGCGAGCGGGTGATCGGGCATGCGGACGCCGACAGTCGCAAGCCCCGCGGTGACGCGGGGCGAGAGGGCGCCCGGCTTGACCGGGAGCACGAGCGTCAGGGGGCCGGGCCAGAAGGCGTCCATGAGGCGGGCCGACAGCTCGTCCACGCCGGCGACGATCTCGCCGAGCTGGGCGCGGTCGGCGATATGCACGATGAGGGGATTGTCGGAAGGGCGTCCCTTCGCGGCAAAAATCCCCTCTACCGCTTCCGTGCTGCGGGCGTCCGCCCCGAGGCCGTACACCGTTTCCGTCGGAAAGGCGACCCGCCCCCCTTCTTTCAGCAAACGTGCCGCCGCTTCCACGGCCTCCTGATGGCCGGCTCCAGCGGGCTCCGCCCTCCATACCTGTGTCATCTTCCACTCATCCTTACTGGTTTTTGCCTCATTATAGCGTTCCGTCCGTTCCGTGTCACGGCGGGCCTCTCCCTTAGGCTGCTGCCTAGCCAGCCGCTTACCTATTCCTATTATGTCCATCGTTTTACATGGTTTAAGAGGCGGATAACTTGGACTTTTTTGGCCGGCACCGGTTTTTAGGCGAACAGCCCTTTTATCCATCCGAAGAAGCTCTTGAGCAGATCCCAGAAGAACGATCGCGCCTCCACCTTCGACGTTTCCGTGCTTTCTTCGGCTTGGCTGCCGCCGCTTGGCGTCTCTGCGTTCCGGACCTCCGCCTTCCCGCTTCCTTCTCCCGTCTTCGCCGTTTGGCTCTTCGAGAGCGTTACCGCCTTGTCCTTGCTTTCCTGGCCCTGGCCGGAAGTCATCGACGTCTTCGTAACGGCCGGCTTGGCTGCCGCCGGGGCGGCCTCGGCTTTGTTTTCTTTTTTGACGGCATCCCCGAAGCAGAGAGGAGGGAATAGCACGCACCACCAGTTCTTGCCCTGGCCGGAACCGAGCGTGATCCGCAGCGCCTCGTAGCTGCCCGCGGGATAAAGCTGGCCCCCGTACATTTTTTCCGGGAATGGCACCGTGTCCAGTTCAACCTTGTGTCCGTAGCCAAACCCTTTCTCTTGCAGCACCTGGCCGACGATCTCATCCAGCTCGCCCAGATGGGCCCGAATGTCCTCCCGCGCCATCTCCAGGTTGTGGGGCTCCGTCACCCATCCGTTGATTTCCTCCACCACGCGGTCTCGCACGATTTTCTTGACGGCCTGGTCCTGCAGATTGTCCGAGTTGCCCAGAATGCGCACCCGGATGGATTCCTGCGGAATCCCGGAAGCGGCTACGGCCGCATTGGTTTTGTTCGACTCCCAATTCATCATAAGAACAATAAGGGCAAAAGCGATATAAATGAATTTGGCATATTCCGTTCTTCTGACCATGGTTCCGGCCCCTTCCCTCTGCCGTTTATCGGTTATCGGCGGGTATAGCTACAGTATGGACAGGGGACCGATTCTCTAAACCTAGCAATCTATCAAATGCTGCGAGCTCCTGTCTGGTCTGCTTTGCCCCCTCAGCGGGATGCGGTATAATAAGGCAAAAGGAAGGCTTGGAACTAGACGTTTCCTGCGTCGGGAAGGATTCCCCCATGGACTTATCCAGATATTTTTTTACCAATCTTTGCACCCTCCTTGCCTTGACCTACTTAGCCGGGCTGATCAATAAGAATCTCCTGCCCCGCGTCAGCCCGAAGCGAAGAGAGATTTTTTTTGTAACGGGGGCTATTCTCGGGGGCTGGACCTCGATGTTCTTCGGCCTGCGGTTGGATGAATCGGTGCTGTTCGACCTTCGGTTCATTCCTTTGATTGCGGCTCCACTTTTTGTAAGCCGGCCCCTGTCCATCTTTCTGATCGGGATCGGCATCGGGGTAACCCGTCTTACCTTCGGTCTTCAAACGGCCTCCTGGGTGGGGTTCGTCAACATGGTGATCCTGGGCATCGTTTGTGCGCTGGTGCATGAATGGCTCCGCCGGAACGGCCGCAGCCAGCTGACCCGGATGGCGGTTCTGATCGCCGTGATCAATGTCGTGAATGTCGTGGATATCGCCGTGCTGGGGGTCATCGAACCGGCCGTCTACCTGTGGCAGATCGCGAGCCGGACGCTGCCCTTGAGCTTGGTCCTCAGTGCTTTCTTTACATGGGTGCTGTGGGATTTGAGAGAGGATTACCGCTCCCGGGAGGAACTTCAGCTCATCAATCACCGGCTGGAAGAACAGGTGAAAATATCGGGGGAAAAAACCGAGGAGCTGATCCGTACCCAATCCGCTCTCGAAGAAAAAGCCCGGCTCCTGACGGAGACGAACCGGTACAAATCAGAATTTCTCGCCAACATGTCTCATGAGCTGCGCACACCCCTTAACAGCCTGCTTATCCTCTCGCAGCTGCTGAAGGACAACCGCAACCACACCCTCCTCCCCGAGGAGGTCCAGTATGCTTCGCTGATCCATAGTTCGGGGAACGACCTGCTTCACTTGATCAACGATATTTTGGACCTCTCCAAGGTGGAAGCCGGCAAAATGGAAATGCATTACGGGGAAGTGAATGTCAACGAGCTTCCCTTCTTGATGAAGCGAGCCTTTGACCCGATGGCCCGTCAAAAAGGGCTGTCCTTCTTTGTAAGCCGGGATGCCGACGTGCCGGATATTGTCTATACGGACGGACAGCGCCTGCAGCAAATCCTTAAAAACCTTCTCTCGAACGCCTTCAAGTTCACCGAATCGGGATCGGTTACGTTCCGGGTCAGTTTGGCCGAGAAACCCGGGGAGATTTCGGCCCATGAGGTTGGCGGCGGCGTCCTTGGCTGGTTGAAATTCGTCATTTCGGATACCGGAATCGGGATCTCGCCGGATAAGCTTACCCTCGTGTTCGAAGCCTTTCAGCAGGCGGACGGCACCACCAGCCGGAGATACGGAGGCACCGGACTGGGCCTGTCGATTTCAAAGCAGTTCGCCCAGCTGCTGGGAGGCCATATCGAGCTAAGAAGCCGGGAAGAGGAAGGCAGCACCTTCACCTTCTTCCTCCCCCTTCTGGAGGTGCCCGCCGAAGAAGCCATTGTCCTTCCTCCCGCGGCTCTGCCTTCCGGGAGCAAGCCCGCTCTTCCCCCGTCGGCTTCCGCTTCCCCCGCGGCTCTTCTTTCCCAGTCGGAGGGGCCTAAAGCGAAGGTGCTGATCGTCGATGACGACCGGCGGAATCTTCTATCGCTGCAAGCGATTCTGAAGGACCAGCCCTATCACGTTCTCGTGGCTTACAACGGAAGGGAAGGCCTGGAAAGCCTCCGCCGCCATCCGGATGTAAGGCTTGTGCTCATGGATATTATGATGCCGGAGATGAACGGTCTGGACGCCATCCGGCATCTGCGGCGCAACCCCCGTTTGAAGGACCTCCCGGTGATCGCGGTTTCGGCCCAAGCCATGGAAGGCGACCGGGAGAAATGCTTGATGGCTGGGGCGACGGATTATATCAGCAAGCCCCTGGAGCCCGATCGGCTTCTGCGGCTCATGAAGAAACGGCTGGCTCCTGCATAGGGCCAGCCTGTCTTAGCCATGCTAAGCCTGACAAGCCGCCCATCATGAGGCGGCGAAAGGAGGAATGGGCATGGCCGACCAAACGCTTATGCAGCGGCTGATGAAAGCCTTCGGGCTGGGAGCCGGCACCCCGTCTGCGCCTCCCGCAGCCGGTGCCCCCGCCGAGGAAGCAGTAACGGCTTCCGCCGTGGAGATGGAGGCGGGCAACCCCGAGCTCGAAACCCTCAGGACCCACGCGGCCGGAGCCACGGATCTTCAAGAGACCCGGGTCACGGATACGCCGGTCGCGATTCAGCCTCCCGTTAACTCGGGAGCCGTGGACATGCGGGAAGATCGGTTCCACGGGGAGTAACAAGTCCTGCCGACTGGATCCGGTGAGGCTTTCTCTTTGTCAGAGGCTTCGTGGCCGGATCCATCCATTGACACCGTCCCCCTCTTTCCACGATCAAAAGGCCGCTCCCGGTAGAAGGAGCGGCCTTTTTGGGCCGTTAGGCCGGACGGATGGTTCTTTCCCGGCTTTCCGGTTTAGTCGTGTTCGCGCAGGGCCAGCACGTGACGCTCGATGCCGGCCAGATCTTTGACGTAGAAGACCCGGTCCCAAGCCCTTTGCTGCTCCAGCAGCGAGCCAACTTCCCTTGCCTGGCCTTGCCCCACCTCGAAACCGACAAGACGGGGGTACCGCGGCAGCCGCTGCATCTGGGCCGCCATCCGGCGGTAGAGGTCCAAGCCGTCTTCGCCCCCGTCCAGGGCGCTCCGGGGCTCGTGGCTTTTCACCTCCGGCTGCAGCTCCTCGACCTCCCGGCTGGGAATATAGGGAGGATTGGACACGAGAATGTCGATAGCGGTTCCTCGTTTGAGGTGAGGCTCCAGCAAATCCCCTTGGAGCAGCTCCACGCGCTCGGCTACGCCATGACGCCCGGCATTGGCCGCGGCGACCTTCAAGGCCGCTTCCGAAATATCGGAACTGCAGATCGTCCAGTCCGGGCATTCGACCGCCAGGGTAACCGGGATCGCCCCGCTGCCGGTCCCGATGTCGACGGCAGAGGGAGCCCGCTGCGGAAACAGCTGCCTTCCGTACCGGATGACGGCTTCCACCAAGAGCTCCGTCTCCGGGCGGGGGATCAGGACGGCCGGGGTTACCGTGAAGGCCAGCCCGTAAAATTCCTGCTCGCCGATGATGTACTGGACCGGCTCCCCCGCCGCTTTCCTTTGCAGCGCAAGAAGCCAGGCCTCCCGCTTGTCCTCAGGAAAAGGATCGCCGAGAGCCAGCAGAAACGCCGTCCGGTCCGCTCCGAGCACATGCTGCAGCAGAAGCTCGGCATTCGCTCCCGGATCCCGGACCCCCGCCTCCGCTAAAAAAGAAGAAGCCTTGGCATAGGCTTCCCGTATGGTTCCGAATGAGTAAGTCATCTTCGGATTATTCTCCTTTGTCCATGAGCTCCGCCTGCGTGGCAATGGTCAGGGCCGAAACGATCTCTTCCATGTCTCCGTTCAGCACGGAATCGAGCCGGTGCAGCGTCAAGCCGATCCGGTGGTCGGTGACGCGGCTTTGCGGGAAGTTGTACGTGCGGATCCGCTCGCTGCGGTCGCCCGTGCCCACCTTGCTCTTGCGCTCGTCGGCGTACTTGGCCTGCTCTTCCTGCAGGAATTTGTCATAGATTCTTGCCCGCAGCACCTTCATGGCCTGGTCTTTGTTGGAGTTCTGCGACTTGCCGTCCTGGCACGTGGCCACGATCCCCGTCGGTACGTGGGTCACCCGCACCGCCGACTTCGTCGTGTTGACGGACTGGCCGCCCGCACCGCTCGAGCAGAACGTATCGACACGGATGTCGCTTTCCTTGATCTCGATCTCGACTTCCTCAGCTTCCGGAATAACGGCCACCGTCGAGGTCGACGTGTGAATCCGGCCGCCCGATTCCGTTGTCGGGATCCGCTGGACCCTATGGGCGCCGCTCTCGTATTTCAGCTTGCTGTAGGCTCCCTTCCCGTTCACCATAAAGATGACCTCCTTGAAGCCCCCGAGGTCATTCAAGCTGGAATCAAGCACCTCGACCTTCCAGCCCTGGGTGTCGGCATACTTCGTGTACATCCGGTACAGATCCCCTGCGAACAGGGCCGCTTCGTCGCCGCCTGCCGCCCCGCGAATCTCCACAATTACGTTCTTGTCATCATTGGGATCCTTCGGAAGCATAAGGACTTTGATCTTCTCCTCAAGCTCCGTCTTCCGGCCGCTCAGCTCTTCGACTTCCATCTTCACCAGCTCGCGCATTTCGGCGTCGAGCGGTTCATTCTGCATGGCCTTGGCCGCATCGAGCTGCTCGGAAACCGTCTTGTATTCCATATACGCTTCGTACGACTCCTGAAGATCGGATTGCTCCTTGGAGTACTCCCTCAGCTTCTTCGTGTCGTTCGCCACGTCGGGATCGCAGAGAAGCTCGCTCAGCTTCTCGTAGCGGTCCGCCAACGCTTGAAGTTTGTCTAGCATGATACTCACCCCTTTTGGTAATCGATTTTGCCGCCTGTTTCTCTATACATTAAAGCGGAAATGCATCACATCGCCGTCCGCCACGACATATTCCTTGCCTTCGAGCCGAAGCTGGCCCTTTTCCTTCGCGGCGTTCATGGAACCCGCATTCACCAGGTCGTCGTAGGAAACAACTTCGGCCCGGATAAAGCCCCGCTCAAAATCGGTATGAATCACGCCCGCCGCCTGAGGCGCCTTCATTCCTCTGCGGATCGTCCAAGCTCGTACCTCCTGAACGCCGGCGGTAAAATACGTGTACAGGCCGAGCAGGCGGTAAGCCGCGCGAATCAGCCGGTTGAGACCGGATTCCTCCAGGCCGAGCTCCTCAAGAAACATGGCCTTGTCTTCGCCCTCGAGCTCGGCGATCTCCGCTTCCACCTTCGCGCTGATCGGAACGACCTCCGCCCCTTCCTGGGCGGCGTATTCGCATACCTTCTGTACATAAGGGTTGCCGTCCGTGTCGGCGACTTCCTCTTCGCTGACGTTCGCCGCGTAGAGGATCGGCTTCATGGTCAGCAGATGCAGGTCGCGGACCAGCAGCCGCTCGTCCTCGGTCAGCTCGAGGCTGCGGGCCGGCTTATCGGCGTACAGCGTCTCCTTGATGCGCTCTAGAAGCTCGACCTCCGCCGCGTACTTCTTGTCTCCGCCCTTCATGTTCTTGCGCGAACGGTCGATTCGCTTCTCCACGGAATCGAGGTCGGCCAGAATCAGCTCCAGGTTGATCGTTTCGATATCGCTGATCGGATCCACCGTGCCGGATACGTGCGTGATGTTCTCATCCTGGAAGCAGCGGACGACGTGAACAATCGCATCCACCTCGCGGATATGCGCGAGGAACTTGTTGCCGAGCCCTTCGCCCTTACTCGCTCCCTTGACCAGTCCGGCGATGTCGACAAATTCGAAAGCCGTCGGAACGATGCGGTTCGGCACCACAATCTCGGCCAGCTTGGCCAGACGTTCATCGGGAACCTCCACCACGCCCACGTTCGGATCAATCGTACAGAATGGGTAGTTCGCCGATTCGGCCCCCGCCTGCGTAATCGCATTGAAGAGCGTCGATTTGCCTACGTTCGGCAGCCCGACGATACCTGCTTTTAAAGCCATATATGTGACAGCTCCTTATCCTCTTAAGTACATCCTTTTTATTATACAGAAAAACGCCAAAAAAGCCTAGTTTTAATTCCCGCCCGAAACCTGGCTCCTTCTTCCTTTCGGAGCTGTCCGCCGTTTCGGCCGTTCTCAAAACTAGAGCCTGGGTAAGCCTCCAAGGGCGCTGTCTATCCCGCAAAAGACTGGACAGGCATGACCGCCAGCACCTGCTCCTTGCGGAACAAGCGAGGGGCTTTGCGTTCATAGCAGTAGGCCGTCAGGCAGTGCCGGTCGACCGAAAGCACCTTCACCTTTCGCTGGGAAAGCTTATGATTCCGGTCCAAGTAAATGATTTCGACAGTCCGTCCTATAAACCGCATGAAAGTTTCCCGCATCCCTTCTTATCCCTCCGATATAATAGAAACGTATGTTCCTATTATACCTGATTTTGTTCCTTTTATGCAAACATTCATTCGCCTTTTTCGTCCAATAAATATTACCAAGCATTATAAAGTATTACTAAAGGAAATAAAAAAAAGACCCTCCCTATAGAAAGCCGGAAGAGCCAAAAGCTCCGCGGCTTTTTAGAAAGAGTCCTTCCCTTCTCCGTTTCCCCCATCGGGGTTTCCTTCCCCTCCCAGGAGACCAAAGGCTGCCCGCCTGCGTTACCTTCCCTCCCTTTAATCAGAGTCGTAAAGATGCCAGCGCCCTTTGCCGTTTTCTTTCGCCCGGAACATCGCGGCGTGGGCATGGTCAATCAAGGCTACGCTGTCCAGGCAATCGTCCGGATAAACCGCGATGCCGATACTGGCGGTCAGCGGGACGGCCTTCCCCTGCAGATCAAACGGCTCGGCGAGCTGATCCGCAATGCGCTCCGCGATCCGAACCGCATCCTGCTTACGCTCGATTCCATGCAGATAAACGGTAAACTCATCCCCGCTTATGCGGCCCACCGTCCCCTTCTCCCGAATCCCGCTCATCAACCGTTCGGCCACGGCCTTGAGCACCGCATTCCCGGCTTCATAGCCGTAAGCCGTGTTGATTTTGCGGAAGCCGTCCAGGCTCACATAGAACAGCGCAAGGCCGTGATAGAATCGCCGGGCCGTCCGGACCGCCTCGTTCAGCCGGTCCTTGAAAAGATACAAATTGGGAGCTCCGGTAATGGTATCGTAATAGCTCATATGGATCATCTGTTCCTCCAGCTGCTTCCGCTCGGAGATGTCCCGGCCCACGGCCAAATACCGGTTGATGCCGCCGCTTGCGAGTACCGACAACCGGAGTTCTACCCACAGCAGCCGGCCGTCCGCCTTGAGATGCCGGTATTCCACGGAATGGGACATTCCCGTATCCGTCTCGGCCAGCTTTTTGCGGAACCGGAGAGCGTCCTCCGAATAAACGAACCGGTCGGCGCATTGACCGAGCAATTCCTCCGGCCGGTAGCCCAGCTTGCTTTCATAGGAAGGCGAGACGAACAAATACCGCCGCTCGTTGTCCAGCAGGGCGATCATTTCGGTCATGTTGGACGTGATCAGCTTGTAGCGGGCTTCGCTTTCCTGAATGGCGTTCTGGGTCCGCTTGTGCTCGGTAATATCTTTATAAACAGACGTGAGCCCGGTTATTTCTTTGCCCTGTTCCCGGATGGGCGTCATCGAAATGGACACGTCAAGCGGGATGCCCCCCCTGGTCAGTCGGACGGTTTCATAATTATAGATGGCTTCTCCGGCTGCGAGCCGGGTATAGATCGAAGATTGGGCATCCTTATCAAAAGCAGGCAGTATGGGAAGGTTCCGGCGGTCCAGGCCGATGAGCTCCGCCCGGCTGTACCCGAACATGACCTCGAAGGCTTCGTTGCAGTATGTAATGATCCCCTTCCTGTCGCTCGACAGAACGGCATCCGGTATACAATCCAGCATGTTCTCCAGCACGGCCTGTGCCGGCTGGTGGTTCTGGTTAGGATGAAACGTCTTCACAAGAAGGAACTCGACGGTTCCCCGGCTTCCCTTTATCGGCAGCAAGCTCAGCTCTCCCGCTCCGCCCGTTTCCCCAAGGGAAAGGGCTTGGCCGACAACCAGCGGAGTCCCTCTTTGAACCGCCTGGCTGCAGTAATACTTTAACGAACGAGTCTCTTCCTCCGGATAAATCTCTTCCAGGAGGAGGCCGTATTGTCCCGGACCGAGCCCGCTTGATTTTCGAGCCGCCCGGTTCGCCATCTGTAGGCGGTAACCCGTTTCGGCAACCGAATAGACAACCACCGCCTCAGGGGAATCTTCCACCAAGGCGGACAGCTCCTCAACACTTAACTTCAGCCCGTCATTGACCACCCTTTCCCTCCTTCCTCCGGTTTGTCGTGCTGTTATCGTGAACCCTCCCCTTTCTTGGGTAGATGCCTTTCTTTCCAGAAGATTTCCACCGTTCCCCTTTTATCCCTCCTCCGATTTTTTCTCCAAACAGAAAAAGCCGCCTCGTTCTCCGAAGCAGCCGTTGTAGGAATTGCCCGTCATAAGCATCTAGCGGACAACCCGACTGCCTTTTTCTAAGGCCCTTTCAGGTAAGACGTACTGCTGGCGGCAGGCTGCCTACTCATCCCTCTGCTTACAATCGTTATAAGTTAAGTATAGTAGCTAGTTTCCTTTTCGACAATCCGGTTAGGGAATAATTAAGAAAGGTTTTTTGTGGAAGAACCGGGCCTCTTTCCGTTTGCCCTGATGCCCTTCAATCAGTACAATAGATAAAGTTATCCACGGAACAACCAGTTATCCACAACATTATCCACAACATGTTAACAACGAATAAGTGTTCGATATTTTATCCACAATCTTGACGAGAGAAAGGAGGCTGCCCATGGAGGACCACCAGGTTTGGATGAGGGAAGCCTTGAAAGAAGCGGAGAAGGCTAAAGCGTTGGGCGAAGTGCCGATTGGAGCCGTCGTGGTCAAGAACGGGCAGGTCATTGGCAGAGGCCATAACTTGCGGGAAACCTCCTATGACCCTACCTCCCATGCCGAAATGCTCGCCATCCGTGAAGCAAGCGGCCGCCTGGGTGCATGGAGGCTCCTGGACTGCCGGCTCTATGTCACGCTCGAGCCTTGCCCGATGTGTGCCGGGGCCATCGTTCAATCCCGCGTTCCTCATGTTATCTACGGGACGCCCGATCCGAAAGCCGGCTGTGCGGGTACGCTAATGAATCTGCTCCAGGAGCCCCGGTTCAATCACCGGGTGGAGATTACGGCCGGTGTGCTGCAGGAGGAATGCTCCTCCATGCTGAGCCGGTTTTTTCGGGAGCTTCGGGAAAGCCGCCGAAAGCCGCTTTAACTCGAATCCCCGTATTTCACTTGGAAAGGAAGCTGCTGTCGATGGAATCCCCCCGCATCCGCTGGATGCTATGGCTGCTGCTCGGTGGAAGTCTGCTGCTCAAAATCTTGCTTGTTCTCCTGCACGGAGCCGCTTATGACTATCATTCCGATGATAGAGGCTATCTGGAATCGGCACGGATTCTGCTAGAAACGGGAAGGTTCACCTATAACGACCCCTCCCGGCCGACAGCCTTTATAACGCCGGCCCTTCCCGGTTTTCTGGCGGCCGTTATGACCATAACCGGACCCGGTTTGATTCTGGAGCAGACGGTGCGTATTCTGCAGGCCGTCATGGTGACGGGAGCGCTGTGGCTGCTCTACCGAATCGGGCTCCGGATGGTTTCCGCGAAGGCCTCCCTGCTCGCCGTGGCCCTATGCTGCCTATACCCGCCTCTATGGCTCGTATCGAATTTTATATTCACCGAGGCGCTGTTCACCTTGTTGGTGATGCTTCTTCTGTACATGGCCTTGCTGGCGGAGGAAAGACCCACCTGGAGTCGAGCCCTGCTGTTCGGACTCGTCTGGGCCGCTGCGGTTTATGTTCGGCCGACGATCGCCTTATGGCCCGGCCTGCTCTTCCTTCTGCTGCTCTACCGCCGTAACATTCCTTGGCCGCGGCTGATCCGCTCGGGTCTCGTTACCGCGGCCGTGTTTGTGCTTTGCCTGCTTCCCTGGTGGGTGCGCAACTACGAGGTATCCGGCGGGGAATTCATCCCCCTGACCCGGGCGAGCGGCAACCCGCTTCTTCTCGGAACGTACCCGTGGACCGTCCCCTCTCTTTTTCTTGAGGAGCAGCGGACTTGGCACACCACCGACGACCTGTGGATCAATGACCAGATCGACCGGGAGCGAGCTATGGAACGGATTAAGGAAGGATTCACCCATTCGTTCTGGACCTACGCGAGCTGGTATACCGTCGGGAAATTTCTTCTGTTCTGGGGCGATGTGTTCTATTGGATGCCGATTCCGGGGGTTCCTCTCGCCGCCGCCATCCTGTGCCATTACGTGATTCTCCTCCCCGGCTTTATCGGCATGTGGAAAGCCCGCCGTCATCCGGTGGCGCAGGTTATTCTGCTCCTGCTTGGCTACATGAGCCTACTGCATATGATTTATTTGGCCCATTCCCGCTATTCCGTGCCGTTGATGCCGCTGGTCGCTCTTTTCGCCGCTTCCTATCTGCTGTCCCTAAGGCGACTCAGGAAACCGGCTCCTGCCTCAGCAGCTTCCTAAAAAAACCGGGTTGTCCCGCCCCTCGCCTGCGCTATAATAGAGGGTGCGCTTTCTGCGCGAACCGAACGAACCAAAGGAGATTTTATCTTGTCTGCTATGACCAAGCTTTACATGACGGGCCTCGCCGCGGCCACGGCAGCGGTCCTTTACGCGATTACCCGCGTCCAGAATTGGGGCATTCTGTGCATCCTCGTGCTGCTCGCCGCCCTATGGGGGACCCGCAAAGACGCCAAGCCCATTTCGTGGATTCAGTTTATGCCGGCGGGCTTCATTACCCTGCTCGCTTTTTTCGTGATCTATACCTACGCCAATCCTTTGTGGGAGAAGGTCGTCGGCTGGCAGACCTCGTCGGTCCATCATATCGTCAACTGGAACGAGTGGTTTAATTCGATCCCGCTGAACGACGCCGCCTTCCTGCGGGTTTGGCAGCCCTACTGGCTTACCAAGTACATGCAGTGGGTCTACAGCTACGGCTTCACGCTATCCTATTGGATCTGTGTCATTCGCGCTTTCTTCACTAAGGACGTGCGCAAGCTTGGGCAGTATTCCCTGGCCGGCTACCTGCTGCAGGTTCCGCTCATTCTGCCGTTCTACAACACCATCCTTCTTCAGGAGGTGTGGCATGTGCAGGGGACGCCGGATCTGCTTGAGCGCGGGCTGACCGGCGACGATGTGTTCTTTACCGTCATCAATTGTTTTCCGAGTATGCATACCTCCATCGCCTTTGCCGCCATCCTGCTTGCTTACCGGGAGAAAAGCCGCTGGTATCGCTGGGTCATCGGCGTCTACGGCTTCTCGATTATCACCGCCACCATGTACCTCAAAATTCACTGGGTGCTTGATGTCGCGGCGGGCATGCTCTTCGCGTACGGCTGCGTGAAGCTCTCCGACTGGATCGTCGGATCCCGGTTCTACGCCGCCTTCACCGAGCGGTTCGAAGGGCTGGGCCGCAAGCTGGAGGCCGCCCGCCCGTCGCGTTCCCGACCGGAAGCGGGAAGGGAAACCACGAAGGATATCGCTTAAGGGCTTTTCCGGTAACTTGGCGGGCGGGATAGATTTCGTTGTGCCGACGATCCTATCCACGGACTCCATCTTTGGCAGATAAGGCACGGACAGGGAAAAGTTAGAGTCTTCCTCAAACGAGGGGTTTATGCTATAATAATGATTGCTGCGTTCCCGTAGCTCAGCAGGATAGAGCGACAGTTTCCTAAACTGCAGGTCGGAGGTTCGAATCCTCTCGGGAACGCCATTCATCCTCGAGACGTGGCTCAGCTTGGTAGAGCGCTTGCTTCGGGAGCAAGAGGTCGCAGGTTCAAATCCTGTCGTCTCGACCATACATACCCGCAACAGCGGCATTGTCTATGTAGACGATGCCGCTTTTTTGATTGGAACGCGGTTGGACGTACCGGATTATCCCCTACAGGCCTCGCTTTTTCCGCCCCTTCCCTCTTGCCGCCCGTCCTTTTCTCTCATCCTCATGGAAGGACGTACCCAGGGAAGCAGGCTGTCGAAAGACCGTGCCGCTTACGCCCCCTCCTGCTCCCCGGGTTGGTTCGCTCCCCCCGGTTCCGGTATAATAGATAGGTACCCCAAGGCAAAAAGGAGGCCTGATGTGATGACTCTTCAAATAGGATTTGTGGGAACCGGCGGAATCGCCCGTGCCCACCAAAATCATTTGTCTTCTCTTGAGGGAGTGACCGTCGCCGGCTTTACCGGCACCCGGATGGCCCACTCCGAGAAAGCGGCGCGCGAGTGGAAGGATGCCCGCGCCTATGAGTCCCTGGAGCAGATGCTCGACGACCGGAGGCTCGACGCTGTCTACATCTGCGTCCCTCCCGACAGCCATGACGGGCTGGAGGAGCTCCTGATCGACCGGGGCATTCCTTTTCTGGTGGAGAAGCCTCTTGGCACCGATCTCGCCCTTCCCCGCCGGCTGGCGGCCCGCATCCGGGAGCAGAACCTGCTTACGTCGGTAGGGTATCACTGGCGTTACCTCGATTCGGCCCAGAAGGCGAAGGAACTCCTGCTGAATACTAAGATCGGGATGTCCCTCGGCTACTGGATGGGCACGATGCCCCGGGCTCCGTGGTGGATCGTTCAGAAGGGCTCCGGCGGCCAATTCGTGGAACAGACGACCCATATCACGGATCTTCTCCGCTACCTGGTTGGCGAGATCACAGAGGTCTATGCCGCTTACAGCCACCGGGTGATGCATGAAGTCGTGGAAGGCGCCGATGTATCCGACGTCGGCACGGTGACGATGAAGCTCGCCGATGGCTCAGTGGCCACGATTTCCAACACGTGCCTTATCCCGAACTACCATACCGTCGGCCTTGATATTTATACGAACGACGGCATTTACGAAATTCGCGAGGCTTGCTTAAAAAGAGCTACCGCGGACACCGTGACCCAGTACAACAACCAGACGAAGCCGATGTACAACGAGAATGAAGCCTTCATCCGGGCCCTCCGGACGGGGGACCGTTCCGGCATCCTCTCCGATTACGAAGATTCCTTGAAGACGCACGAGGTGACGATGGCGGCCAACGAATCGGCCCGCACGGGCCTACCGGTCACGATCCCCGGGAACGGGGCTTAAGGTTCCGGGCTGCTTTCCCTGTGCACCGGCTGGCCAGGCTGGCTCCTGGCGTTCAGCGACGGTACGCTCGGCAGCTGGTCGGACCGCCTTTCCTGCTATAAGCATAATAAAAAGCCGTCCAGCGGACGGCCAAAGGTCGAGAACGTCCTCAGGACTTCTCGGCCTATTTTATTTTCCAAGCAGGACCCAGCCGGCTTTGGCTCTTCTTAGGAGCAGAAAGACCCCCCAGGACACAGCCAGACCAACCGCGAAGGCTCCCGCATTTGACAAGTGATACGCGGGTGATCCCGGCGGGTACGAGAAGGAAACCGCCCAGGCCGTGAGCACGGCGGGATGGATAAGGTACACGCCGAAGGATGCGGCGCCGAGCGCGGTGAGGAATCGGGCCATCCCCGGCGAGGATCGAAGCAGGGAGCTCCCGGCCAGCAGCAGCGCGACCGAGACGGCGACGGAGTAAGCGTGCACGATTGCCTCCGCCCCCTCAGGGCCCCAGGAGAAGCGGTCCGGTCCCGCCAGGTGAATCCACGCCAGGCCCGCTCCCAGAAGCCCGGACAGGGCCCACACGGCCGTCTGGCGGGGCTTCAAGCGGCTAATCCACTCCCGGTAGCCCAGACCCAGGGCGCCCCCGATGCAGAATTCCCCCAGGTAGGTCAGCCCAAAAGCCGAACGGTGGGGAATTTCCGCTACCGCATGGTTATAATAGAACGCCCCTGCTTGAAGAACAAGACCGATGAGAAGCAGGGACCCGCCCCCTCCTTTTTTGGCGGCGGCCATCAATAGAGGAAACAGGGCATAATATTGAACGATCAGCACGATGAAATAGAGATGATACGACGCTTCTCCCCACAGCAGGTTGTCCCCGAGCCGGGAAAGCGTGATTCCGGTGACCGCCTCCCCATGGATAAGCCGGTTATAGACGATATAGAAGCCCGACCACACGAGGTAAGGCAGAACGATGTACTGCAGCCGCTTGCGGTAGAAGGCCGCGGCCTGTCCCTTTCCCCAGTCGTCCCCGTACCGGTAGAACAGCACCAGGCCGCTCATCAGCACAAAGGCCGGCACCGAGAAATTGCTGAGCTTGTTCAACACCAAATATATCCCTCGGGAAACTCCACCGGACGGAAGCTCGACGGTTCCCGATGCGGTTACGTGGATCACCAGGACGGCCAATATCGCCAAAGCCCGAACGGTTTCCAGTTCCGTGATTCTTTCCTTGCGCATGCCTTCCTCCTTGCCCGAACCTCTAACATTATTGCCTTACTTACTATAGCACCCCTGCCCATCCTCAACAACGGACGACAGCGGCTTTTCCTCCAGACGTCCCCTTGTTTGGGCCTCCCCCTCAATTGGGGTATAGTAATAGGAGGAGGGATGGACATGGAGAGCAAGAAAATAAACGTTAACGGGACTACCCTAGCCTATCAAGAGCAGGGAAGCGGAAACCCCGTGGTTTTGCTTCATGGGTTTTGCGGAAGCTCCCGGTATTGGGAGAAAGTTATTCCCGCAATTAGCGGCCAATACCGGGTGATCGTGCCGGACCTGCGGGGTCACGGCCAATCGGACGCCCCCCCAGGACCATACGAGATGGAAGCCTTCGCTTCCGATATCGAGGCTCTGCTTCAGGAGCTCGGCATAGCCAAGACGGTCGTACTTGGGCATTCCCTCGGCGGCTACATTACTTTAGCCCTGGCCGAGAAGAACCCGGGCTTATTGGCCGGATGGGGGCTCGTTCATTCGACGGCCCATCCCGATTCGGAGGAAGGCAAGGCCAACCGTCTCAAAGGAATCGAAACGATCGACACGAAGGGCTTGCCGGAATTCATCGAAGGATTGGTCCCCAAGCTGTTTGCCCCTGCGCACTTGGAGCCGATGGCCGCTGCGGTAGAGGACGTTAAGGCGATCGGGCGGGAAACGTCACCGGAAGGGGCGAAGGCTACCCTGGAGGGAATGCGCCGCCGTCCGGACCGGAACCACGTGCTGGAGAATGCCCAGGTGCCGGTTCTGCTAGCAGCCGGAACGGAGGACAAAGTCATTACTCCGGACAAAACCTTCTCCGTTGACCGGCCATCCATCACCAAAGTGACGATCGACGGTTCCGGCCATATGAGCATGTATGAGGCTCCCGACCAACTGATTGTGGGGCTTACAAGCTTTTTGGGCCGCCTCTATTGAGCAATTGAACAAACGAAAACCCTTGGGGAAAGAGCCGCCTTGCGGTCGGTTTCCTTTTTCCAAGGGTTTTTCTGCGCGGCGGAAATCATTTGTAAAAATGTTCCACGGGGAACAATTATTCCATCTCTTCGCCATAACCGCGCCTTTCCACCGGAATGCCCGCCGGAAGCACAAGCGTCGCTGTCTCCGACGGATACCCGTCGACCAGGCCTCTCTTCCGGGGTAGCTCCTTAACTTGAACGTAAAGGGTGCGGCCGACCGTGCGGACGGAAGCGACCTCCTGCTCCGTTACCGACGGGCCGGCCGCCGTTTCCTTATCCTCGTCCATGACACGATAGCTGCCGAAGAGATGAAGCTCTTTATCCGGCATGGTGTCGACCTTCAGGGCGGGAATCGCCGACTGTATCACAATCTTCTCCACTTCGGCCGGTACCGCCTGCTTGATATAGGGAAGCTCCCTAGTCCGTTCCACCCTTCCTGCCGCCATGCGGAGCTCTTGGACCAAACCGGTGGAGGTGAGAACAGCCATGCCGATGCCCGCAGCGACTAGAGTTCCTACGATGAAGAGACTGAACAGATCGTAAGACACCATAGACTTCTCTTCCTTGGATAAGAACAGATGCAGAAGAATCTCCCCGCCGAGCAGAAGGAAGATCACCGGCCACCAATCGAGCAGCAAGCCCGCCGAGTCTTTCCCGCTCCCTATCGACATCAGAAGGCTTAATCCCATAAGCAGGAGCGCTGCCCCCATCGAGAACGTGCCAACACGCCAACGCTTCACTCTTCTCCCTCCTTCCCTTTCGGTTTGCCGCTTCCGGCCATAAGCTTAATCCCCCCTCCGATCAGAAGGAGGGAAACGAGGACCGTCTGGAAGTAGGCATGGAATCTCCAAGCCAGCCTCAGCTCCGGGGCATAACGGTCCAGAATGGGCAGAAGCATGTTATCCAGCAGGTAATAGCCTCCCAGCGCGAGAAGGGCGATTCCGATCCATCGTTGATGGTTCATGAGCCAATCCACAAGGGGCGTATCCTTGAGCTCCTCCCTCCCGTACTTTGAAATGTTCTGCAGGGCATCAAACAGGCTGTAGCACCAAATGATCGGAATGAGAAAAAGAAACAAAGACAGGCGCAGCGTATCCAGCACGTAGATGGAGAGCAGGAAGGCAGCCATGAACTGCAGGCCCCGCCGCTGCAGCCCCAGGTACATATGACCCGCTCCCGGGACGACAGCCAGCAAGGTAGCCGCTATCCGGCTTTTCCGCCCCTGCTCACGGTTTTCCTCCAACTCTTCGAAGATGGACTTGTCCTGCAGCTCTTCTCCCTTCTGCTTGCGGTGGACGAGCTGAACGGCATCGAACATGCAGTACAGCCAAATGATGGGCAGGCCGAAGAGAAACACCAGGAAGCCCTCCAGACGGGTAACGAAGGTAACGAACACGATCATCGTAAACAACCCAAAGAACGAGATCAGAAAGGCCAGGCCTCTCTGCATCAGCCCCAGCTGCAAATGACCCAAACCGGGAATAAACGAAAGCAGAATGGTAAACACCCGCTCGTTATGCTGACGTTCCGATGTCCCCGGCCAAGGAGCCCCATCACTCGGGACAGGGCCAGCTCCTCCCGCTTCCGAAAAGCTCCCGGATAGATTCGGGTTTCCCGCTGCTCGGGGATCCGGATAGCCATAGCCGGGGGCTGGCCGATAGTTCACCAGAGTAAAGACCATGTCGATCATGTTGATGATCCAGACGACTCCAGCAAACAGGACAGGTACCATCACTTCTTTATGGATCCCATTATTGGAAACCACAAACAGGAACGCCAAGGCCAGCGGTCCAAAAAACAATCCCCCGTACAGCAGCCCCCGGATGGTCCTGTTCATGTACAGGTGTCCCATTCCCGGTATGACGGCCATAAGCAAAGCTACGACAACATTACGGTGCAATCCGGTCTCCCCCTTTATCATCCTCGTGGATCGTATCAAGCAGTGTGGTGGTACGCGCCATCAGCTTTCCGGTGAACGTCTCCTGCCGCTCCTTGGAGGCCGTCTCGAATTGCTCCAAACCGGAGGTCAGCTTCTGGAAGACGCCTGTAGACATTAGAACGACCGTCAGGCTGGCGGCCGCAGCATAAAGCGTAAGGGGCTTCTGGAGCCACATAAACCGCCTTCTGCGGGAAGCCTCCCTTGCAACAGAAGGAAGATCCGGACGAAGGGCCTGCCGCTCCTCTACCACCTCTTCTGTAACGATAGACGAGAATTCGGGACCATCCCCCTGCAGCGGTTCCCATTCCGCCACAGCGGCCATAAGGGCATCGTCCCACCGTTTAACCGTCTCGGTCTCCCATTCCACAGGTACCGCATCCGGAAGGTCTTCCATGTATAAAGCTAAGCATTGGTCGCATTGGTACAGATGCTCTTCTCGGCGGGCTCTCTCGTCGTCCGGCAGCCGGTTCTCCCGATAGTCGGCCCACTCTTCGCTGGTATAATGAGTCATCGAAAATCCTCCTCCTTCCAATGCTTGCGCAGCCACTGTCTGGCGCGGTACAGCTTCGATTCCACGCTTTTTCGTTCAATCCCCTGCTCGGCGGCAATTTCCTGGTAGGACTTGTCCTCTATGTAGTAAGCGTGAAGGATGTCCCGGTAGTTGTCCGGGATTTGCTGCAGGCTTCGGTGCAGAAGCTCTTTTTTTTCCTTGTCAAGGTAAGCTCCCTCCACGGAAGGCTCGTCCTCTCTGAAGGAGGCATAATCTTCTATGCATTCGACAGGCTCGGCTTTTTGGCTCCGGGCCCGGCGGGTATGGTCAATCGCTTTATTGACGGCAATGCGGGTGATCCAGGTTTTGAACCCTTGGTACTGGTATTGGGGGAGAGCGGAATAGATCCTCAGGAACACTTCCTGCGTCACATCTTCGGCATCCTTCGGGTGGCGGACCACCGAAAGCACAACCTGAAACAGGTACCCCCTATATCTCTCGATCAGAATCCGAAAGGACTCCGTTTCCCCGTTCCTAATCCGCTTTACGAGATCATCCTCTTCCGAAATAGCTCTCCCCTCCTTCCCCGTAACCATAGACGCAGCCGCTGCCTCTTTCCCCTGCACTTATTTGAAAATATTTATCCTTATATCCTCTAATGAACGGCTTCCTCTATTTGGCGATTCTTCCCAAACCCGGCTGGTTCAGCGCCTGACATCCCCGTTATTCTAGATGGCCCCCGATCTCCCGTCAATGCTGGGCTCCATCCTTTGACCCGGCTCAACATTTCCCCGGAAATATCGACATTCTCCGACGGCACATAAAAAAGAGACCCGACGGGTCTCTCTCCAACCATTATTCTACTGGCCAAGCCCTCCGGCATGACCTTAGTTAGGACAAGCTATCCATCTGCCAATAAGCCAAACAGGGGTCACCCCTCCCTGTTGTCTTGCGCTTCCGCGTTCGGGTCAGCTTCCCTCTGCGTGGTTGTTGCGGGAATGATTGCGGTTCTTCACGCTCTTCGAGCCGGACAGAGGCTCCTGCTGCCGGTTGTCCTGCTCCCGCTGATTGGCCTGTCCGGTGGGCGGGTTGGTCGGCTGGGGAATGTCTTTAGGCATCTGGCATCCTCCTCTCCTGCAGCCTTATAAAAGAAAGGCTTTAGTCGCTCTTGTGATTCAGCGCCGTTTCATGGCGGCGGTCGTTCACATCCTGCTGCATTTGCTGGGCCTGGTGGCTGTTCACCGGAGTATGGGCCAGATCCTCCGCCACGTTCTGCAGGTTCCGGTCCTTCCGGTTCTTCTTCCCGCTCATCGTTTCCCCTCCTTATCCGTGCGTCAGCTTATGAAGAACTTGGGCGCATTCGTGGATATGACGCACGTAATCCTCGATCAAGGTTTGGATAATGTCGGTATGCTCATCCACGGAAACGCGGTCTTTCTCCACGTCCACAAATTCCACTTTGATTTCCCGGGAATCGAGATAAGTCACCTTGAAGTCAAACGAATAGCCCGAATGGCCGGCCGTATCGATATGAATGCGGTACACATCCGGATCGGCCGCATCCGCCAGTACCTCTGCCCGGTCGGATTCGTTTAGCGTTGTCGGCAGGGTCTTCTGCCACGCATCCAGCAGACGCTCGCGGTTGACCACCGGAGCCTCGGTTTTGTTCATGTCCACACCTCCCTGAAGCTTAACATACGGAGTTTGGATTCAATTTATTTAAGAGGAGTAGAGGAGATTGCAGGAAGAGGGGCAGGCGAAAATAAAAAACCTGCCTCAGGAAAACCTGAAGCAGGGTTGTTGGTTCGAATGTAAGATGGCGGAGAGGGTGGGATTCGAACCCACGGTGCCCTCGCGAACACGGCGGTTTTCAAGACCGCTGCCTTAAACCACTCGACCACCTCTCCGAATGGGTCAAACGGTGTAACGTATGAATTTTATCATAATCGTTAGAGGCTTTTCAACCTTTATTTTCTGCCAATGACCGTCTGCCCGCCCATATAAGGACGCAGCACTTCAGGAATAACCACGCTTCCATCTTCCTGCTGGTAATTCTCGAGGATGGCGGCCACCGTACGTCCCAGGGCAAGTCCCGAGCCATTCAGCGTATGCACGAACTCCGGCTTGGCCTTCGCATCGCGGCGGAACCGGATATTGGCGCGGCGTGCCTGGAAATCCTCAAAGTTGCTGCACGAGGAAATTTCCCGGTACGTTCCGCTCTCGGGAAGCCAGACCTCCAGATCATAGGTTTTGGCCGACGAGAAGCCCAAGTCCCCGGTGCACAGGGTGAGCACCCGGTAAGGAAGCTTAAGCAGCTGGAGCACCTTCTCCGCATTGTCCGTCAGCTTCTCCAGCTCCTCGTAAGAGGACTCCGGATGAACCAGCTTCACCAGCTCCACCTTATTGAACTGATGCTGGCGGATGAGCCCGCGGGTATCCCGTCCGGCCGATCCGGCCTCCGAGCGGAAGCAGGCGCTGAACGCCACAAAATACTTCGGAAGGTCCTCGTTCGCCAGAATATCGTCCCGGTGATAATTCGTAACGGGAACCTCCGCCGTCGGAATAAGGAAATAATCCGTATCCGCCAGCTTGAACACGTCCTCCGCAAACTTCGGAAGCTGTCCCGTTCCGGTCATGCTGTCCCGGTTGACGATATACGGAGGAAGCATTTCTTCGTATCCGTGCTCTCCGCTGTGAAGGTCCATCATGAAATTGATCAGGGCACGCTCCAGGCGGGCACCCAAGCCCTTGTAGAAGACAAAACGGGACCCGGTTACCTTGGCCGCGGCCTCAAAATCCAGAATCCCCAGGTTTTGAGCCAATTCCCAGTGGGCTTTGGGCGTATAGGCAAAAGCGGCTGGCTCCCCCCAGCGGCGGATCTCCACATTCTCCTCTTCGGAAGTTCCTACCGGCACGCTGGCATGAGGAACGTTCGGGATCGACAGCAGAATGTGATTCAGCTCCACTTCGACCACACGGATCTCTTCGTCCAATGCCTTGATGCGGTCCCCGACCTGACGCATTTCCAGAATCGTGGCTTCGGCATCCTCTCCGGCCTTTTTCTTAGCGGCAACCTCCTGGGAAACCACGTTTCTCCGGTTCTTCAGCTGCTCCACTTCCTGCAGAAGCTCGCGGCGTTTGACGTCCAAGTCCGTAAACTTGCTTATGTCGTCCAGCGGTTTCCCGCGGTTTATCATAGCCTGCTTGGCGGCATCATAATCGTTTCTAAGCAGCTTTGCATCAAACAAAAGAAATTCCTCCCCGACAGGGAATAGTTGACCGGACCTCTTGCGGGGTCCGGCTAGTCCTAATCTTTAGTTGTAGTCTTTAACCATCTCCAGAAAATACGCGTGCAGCCGGTAATCATCGGTCAGCTCCGGGTGGAAGGAGGCAGCGAGCAGATGACCCTCGCGGGCCGCTACAATTTCGTCCTTGTAGGTCGCCAGCACGTCCACTCCTTCGCCCACTTCTTTAATGAGCGGGGCCCGGATGAATACGGCACGTACGTCGTCTCCCACGCCTTGGATGGCGAGGTCCGTTTCGAAGCTTTCCCTCTGGCGGCCAAACGCATTGCGTGAAACGATCATGTTCATCAACCCGAGATGAGCCTCTTCCTGACCGGCGATTTCCTTGGCGATGACGATCAGGCCGGCGCAGGTTCCGAATACCGGCTTCTTGCGGCCGGCGAACTCACGCAGGGCGTCGATAAAGCCGTACGTCCTCATCAACTTGCCGATGGTGGTGCTTTCCCCACCGGGGATAATGATGCCGTCCAGGTCCTGCAGCTGTTCGGTTTTCTTAACGGCCACACCTTCGGCACCGGCTTGTCCCAAGAGACGAATATGCTCGGCCACGGCACCCTGGAGGGCCAGCACTCCGATCTTCATGTTGTCCATCCTTCTTTCTGATCCTTAGAGAAGCCTGGCTTACCAGCCGCGCTCCTGCATACGCTCGGAAGCGCCCAGGCTCGAAATTTCAATGCCCTTCATCGGCGTTCCCAGGTTTTTGGAAAGCTCGGCAATCAGGCCGAAATCGGTATAATGGGTCGTGGCTTCCACGATCGCTTTGGCAAATTTCTCTGGAGCATCGGATTTGAAAATCCCGGAACCGACGAATACGCCGTCCGCACCCAGATGCATCATCAGAGCCGCATCAGCCGGAGTCGCTACCCCGCCGGCGGCAAAGTTAACAACCGGCAGCTTTCCGGTTTCGTGAACCTGCAGGAGCAGGTCGAAGGAAGCTCCCAGCAGCTTGGCTTCGTTGTAGAGCTCGTCGCGGGACATGCTCTGTACTTTGCGGATTTGGGCCATCATCATACGCATATGACGGACCGCTTCGACGATGTTTCCGGTACCCGGCTCGCCCTTGGTCCGCAGCATGGAGGCACCTTCAGCAATCCGGCGCAGGGCTTCTCCAAGGTCTCTGGCGCCGCAAACGAAAGGAACGGTGAAATCATGCTTGTTGATGTGGTACACTTCATCGGCGGGAGTGAGCACTTCGCTCTCGTCAATGTAATCGACGCCGAGGGATTCCAGGATTTTGGCTTCGACGAAATGCCCGATACGGGCTTTGGCCATAACCGGGATGGAGACGACCTTGGTCACTTCTTCTACGATCGTAGGATCCGCCATACGGGCTACGCCGCCTGCTGCACGAATGTCGGCAGGAACGCGCTCCAGCGCCATGACGGCTACTGCGCCGGCTGCCTCCGCAATTTTGGCCTGCTCGGCGTTCATGACGTCCATGATAACGCCGCCTTTTTGCATTTCCGCCATACCTCTTTTAACCCGGGATGTACCTGTTTCCATTGCCCTTAAACCTCCTGAAATTCTATATCGAAATCCTGTTACGGAAAGAAACTCCTAACAAAATATTTTACATGAGGAGTCCCGTTTCGACAACCCGAACCGCGTTAAAATAAGTTTTTGACTCCACTGAACAACCCGCCGAAGAAGTCTTTGATTCCCCGGAACATGAGCCGGATCCAGCTGCCCTTCTCTACATCTTCCGCCGCCACCAGCTTAACGGTCGACGTCTGGTTGTTATAAGTGACGTTTAAGGTTCCCACTTCCGTCCCTTTCTTAATCGGCGCCACCAGCTTACTCGCGTCAATCGCTTTGGCTTCCTGCACGAATTCCTCCGGCTTGGCTCCCTTTTTGGCGACGACGGTCAAGGCTTTTTCGGTTACGGCCGGTACGGTCAGGCTGACGCCTTTCGTAATGGGAACGGTTTTTAACGAATCAACGGCGGTGCTCGCGGCTATTACATTCTTCGCTTCGAAATTATCGAACCCGTAGTTCAAGAGCTTGGCCGTTTCCGTAAATCGCTTCGGCTCGTCGGGTGCTCCCATAACAACACTGATCAGCCTCATCCCGTTGCGTTCGGCCGTTCCGGTGAAGCAATACCCCGCCTCATCGGTATGCCCCGTTTTGAGCCCGTCCAATCCCGGATACGCATACTGCTTCAAATAAACATTGTCCTTGTTCCCCTCGAGCATCCAATTCCAGTTAACCATCGGTTCCTTGTCGGTGGGCCGAAGCTTCTGGGAGGTAATCTTCGTAAAATCGAGTACTTCCTTATGATCCCGAATGATAGCATAGGCCAGCTTGGCGGCGTCCTTGGCCGTGAGCATGGTCTCCCCTTCAATCGAAGCGGGGGCATACTTCCCGATGTCGGCCCGGCCTAAGCCCGTGGAATTAATAAAATGAGCCTTATCCGAAAGCCCGAGCTCCTTCGCCTTAGCGTTCATCATTTTGGCGAAATTCTCTTCAGATCCGCCTATTTTCTCAGCAAGAGCCACGGCCGCATCGTTAGCCGAATAGATGGATAGCTGCGAAAACATATCCTTCATCGTCATCTGTTCATTCAGCGCCAGAAGCTGCCCGGACCCAATGACGTCGGACGCATATTGACTGGTCGTGACCATGTCGGTCCACTTGAATTTGCCGCTCTGTATGTTCTCCATCACCAGATATTCCGTCATCATTTTCGCCATACTGGCCGGAGGATAAGCAACGTCCGAATTGTTATCATACAGAATCTGACCGGTCCCCGCATCCATCAGGATAGCGGACTTCACATTTAGCTTCAGGTCGGCAGCTTCCGCCGCTTGCACCGTCTTCGTCCCTAGCACGGGCATAAGCAGCGAGCCCAAAAGCACGGCCGTCAACCCAAGCGCTACTCGTTTTCCCACAAACAAACTTTTCACCATTCACACTCCCATGTTTTTCATCGCTCAGTCATTATTTTATTGTAACATAGCCTTTTGGGCAAAAAAAGAAAACAGGGCGATTTCCCTGCTTTCTTCCCGTATATAGAGTCTTTGGTTGTAAGAAAACGTTCGTTTCTTGCGCCGTTCGGCCTACAACGAGTAGTTGGGGGCTTCCTTCGTAATTTGAACGTCATGCGGATGGCTTTCCCGGAGACCGGCACCGGTGATGCGGATAAATTGGGTGTCGTTCTTCAGCTCCGTCAAGTTTCTCGTTCCGCAGTAGCCCATTCCTTGAACCAAACCGCCGATCAGCTGATGAACCGTATCCTTGAGAGGCCCTTTGTAAGGCACACGGCCTTCAATTCCTTCCGGAACAAGCTTAGACTCGTTCTCTTGGAAGTAACGGTCCTTGCTGCCTTCCTTCATAGCCCCAATAGAGCCCATCCCGCGGTACACCTTGAACCGGCGGCCTTGGTAGATCTCGGATTCTCCAGGGCTTTCCTCCGTCCCGGCAAAAAGGCTTCCGATCATGATCGCGTCCGCTCCCGCGGCTATCGCCTTCGTGATATCACCGGAATACTTAACCCCGCCGTCCGCAATAATCGGCACGTTGTATTCACGCGCAACGGTAGCACAATCGTAGATTGCCGTGATCTGAGGAACGCCGATCCCCGCAATGACCCGGGTGGTACAGATGGAGCCCGGTCCCATGCCGACCTTGATAATAGAAGCGCCCGCTTCAATCAGATCGCGCGTCCCTTGTCCCGTTGCCACGTTGCCCGCCACGATGGTCAGATCCGGATAAGCCGCTCTAACTTTACGCACCGTTTCGACAATGTTAACGTGATGGCCGTGAGCCGAGTCCACTACGATCAGGTCCACTCCCGCTTCCACGAGAGCGGCCGTCCGCTCCATGGCCTCCTTGGATCCGCCTATTGCCGCACCTACCACGAGACGGCCGTGCTCGTCCTTCGCCGCATTCGGGAACTGGATGGCCTTCTCAATGTCCTTGATCGTAATCAAGCCTTTGAGCTCATAGGAATCATCCACAAGAGGAAGCTTTTCGATTTTGTGCTGCTGAAGGATGCCTTCCGCCTGTTGCAGGGTGGTTCCCACCGGAGCGGTCACCAGGTTTTCTTTGGTCATCACTTCACTGATTTTGATGCTGTAATCGTGCACGAACCGCAGATCGCGGTTGGTCAGGATACCGACCAGCTTGTTGTTCGAATCGACGATCGGCACGCCGGAAATCCGATACTTGCCCATCAGCTCTTCGGCGTCATAAATATGATGTTCCGGAGTCAACGAGAACGGATTGGTGATTACTCCGCTTTCCGAACGCTTTACCCGATCCACTTCCTCCGCCTGCTGGGCGATGGACATGTTTTTATGAATAATGCCGATTCCGCCTTCGCGGGCCATGGCAATGGCCAGAACGGCTTCCGTTACGGTATCCATGGCGGAACTAAGCAAAGGAATATTGATCTTCAATTTGCTGCTTAAACGGGTGGACACATCTACTTCGCGAGGACCGAAAACCTCCGATTTCCTTGGAACCAACAGAACATCGTCGAAGGTAAGCCCCTCTTTATTGAATTTATCTTCCCACACGTATAGCGTCCTCCTTTGATTTCTGTCCATGTGTATATTATTGCAATATTATCAAAAGCCCATTTTTCGTGTCAAGGCGTTTTGAAAGTGGCTTCCTTCTTTACATTGTGCCCCAATGCTTTCGCTTTTCTTTCCCCGACTATAAAATGGGAAATGTTAGGACCCCCTAGCCGTGAACCAAAGCAATCCTATCCCCTTCTCTCTGTCCTTTAAGGAAGAGCATTAGGTCAAAAAAGCAGCCTTTCGCTCTCCCTTTGATCCGACTTAGAACAGCAAAAAGCCCCTCTGGTTTTCACCAGAGAGGCTTCGGTTCGCTTGGCCATCTATTCCTCCAAGACAGGCTTCGCCGTGATCTAAGCACCATCTTCGCTGGAACAGCAAAAAGCCCCTCTGGCTTTAACCAGAGAGGCTTCATTTCGCTTGGCAACGTCCTACTCTCCCAAGATCCTGCGATCTAAGTACCATTGGCGCTGGAGGGCTTAACGGTCGTGTTCGAGATGGGAACGCGTGGTTCCCCTCCGCCATCATCACCAAACGTCAGAGTTTGCACCCTGAAAACTGGATTCGAAGCTTACGTTTGTTCATCCTTTATGCTCCCCTAGTGGGGTCATGAATAAGCCCTCGACCGATTAGTATTCGTCCGCTGCATGCTTTACAGCACTTCCACGCCGAACCTATCTACCTCGTCGTCTACAAGGGGTCTTACTAATTGGGAAATCTCATCTTGAGGGGGGCTTCACGCTTAGATGCTTTCAGCGCTTATCCCGTCCGTACTTGGCTACCCAGCGGTGCTCCTGGCGGAACAACTGGTACACCAGCGGTACGTCCATCCCGGTCCTCTCGTACTAAGGACAGCTCCTCTCAAATTTCCTGCGCCCGCGACAGATAGGGACCGAACTGTCTCACGACGTTCTGAACCCAGCTCGCGTACCGCTTTAATGGGCGAACAGCCCAACCCTTGGGACCTACTTCAGCCCCAGGATGCGATGAGCCGACATCGAGGTGCCAAACCTCCCCGTCGATGTGGACTCTTGGGGGAGATAAGCCTGTTATCCCCAGGGTAGCTTTTATCCGTTGAGCGATGGCCCTTCCATTCGGTACCACCGGATCACTAAGCCCGACTTTCGTCCCTGCTCGACCTGTACGTCTTGCAGTCAAGCTCCCTTCTGCCTTTGCACTCTGCGAATGATTTCCAACCATTCTGAGGGAACCTTGGGGCGCCTCCGTTACGCTTTAGGAGGCGACCGCCCCAGTCAAACTGCCCGCCTGACACGGTCCCTCTCCCGGATTCACGGGAGGAGGTTAGAACCTAGATACGATCAGGGTGGTATCCCAACGTCGCCTCCTCACAAGCTGGCGCTCATGACTCTCTGGCTCCCACCTATCCTGTACAGATCGTACCCAAGTCCAATATCAAGCTGCAGTAAAGCTCCATGGGGTCTTTCCGTCTTGTCGCGGGTAACCTGCATCTTCACAGGTATTAAAATTTCACCGGATCTCTCGTTGAGACAGCGCCCAAGTCGTTACGCCATTCGTGCGGGTCAGAATTTACCTGACAAGGAATTTCGCTACCTTAGGACCGTTATAGTTACGGCCGCCGTTTACTGGGGCTTCGGTTCACAGCTTCGCTTGCGCTAACCGCTCCCCTTAACCTTCCAGCACCGGGCAGGCGTCAGCCCGTATACTTCGCCTTGCGGCTTCGCACAGACCTGTGTTTTTGCTAAACAGTCGCTTGGGCCTTTTCACTGCGGCCCCCTCGGGCTATTCACCCTACCGAGGCACCCCTTCTCCCGAAGTTACGGGGTCATTTTGCCGAGTTCCTTAACGAGAGTTCTTCCGCGCGCCTTAGAATTCTCTTCTTACCTA
>NZ_CP130318.1:0-10000 GCF_032268605.1 Paenibacillus aurantius | reverse complement strand
CGGCCCATCATGGAAATGCTCTCCATGCTCATACGGATGATGGTTCCCTGAGCGGTAATGATCATCAGGTCCTCGTCTTCTTTGACGACCTTGAGGCCTACCACCGGACCATTCTTAGACGTAATGTTCAGCGTTTTGATTCCCTTACCGCCGCGCGACTGTATCCGGTATTCGTTCATAGCGGTACGTTTACCGAAGCCTTGGGAGGTAACGATCAGTACGCTGTCCGCTTCCTCGGCCGTATCCATATCGATGACCGCATCGTCCTCGGAGATATTGATCCCTCTGACTCCTGTCGCGGAGCGTCCCATCGGACGGACATCCTGCTCGGGGAACCGGATGGAGATGCCCTGCTTCGTTCCCATGATGATCTCCTGCTTGCCGTCCGTCAGCTTAACCCCGATCAGCTCGTCATCCTCGCGCAGGTTGATGGCGATCAGCCCTCCCTTGCGGATGAAGCGATAATCCTCGAGAGGTGTTTTCTTAACAATTCCGCTGCGCGTAGCGAAGAACAGGTTCTGCTCGGAATCAAAGCTTTCGACTGGAATCACGGCGTTAACCGTCTCGCCTTGCTCAATCTGAATCAGATTGATGATAGGCGTTCCGCGGGAAGTCCGGCTGAGCTCCGGAATTTCGTAGGCTTTGAGCCGGTATACCTTGCCCCTGTCGGTAAAGAACAGGAGATGGTGATGCGTGTTCGTGACGAACAAATGTTCAACGAAGTCGTGCTCTTTGGTATCCATCCCAATGACCCCGCGTCCTCCGCGCTTCTGGGACCGGTAGGTGGTCACCGGAAGACGCTTGACGTACCCGGAATGGGTGATCGTAATGATCACGTCCTCCTGAGGAATCAAGTCTTCGTCTTCGATGCTGTATTCGCCTATTGTGATTTCGGAGCGGCGCTCGTCGCTGAATTTCAGCTTCACTTCTTCGAGCTCGTCGTTAATGATGGCCAGAACCAGCTGCTCATCCCCAAGGATGGCCTGGTATTCGGCAATCTTCTTCATAAGCTCCTTGTACTCTTCTTCAATCTTCTCGCGCTCCAAGCCGGTCAGACGCTGCAGACGCATATCCAGGATCGCCTGGGCCTGGTCATGACTCAGGCTGAACTGGGTCATCAGGCCCTCCCGGGCTTCGTCTGTGGTTCGAGAAGAGCGGATAAGGGCGATGACTTGATCCAGGTGATCAAGAGCGATCCGCAAGCCCTCCAGAATGTGGGCACGGGCTTCCGCTTTGCGCAGATCGTATTCGGTCCGCCGGCGGATAACCTCCTGCTGGTGCAGCAAATAATAATGCAGCATATCCTTCAGGTTCAGGACCTTCGGCTCTTTGTTCACCAGCGCAAGCATAATAATCCCGAAATTGGTCTGCATGGCGGTCTGCTTGTACAGGTTGTTCAGAACGACGTTCGGATTCACGTCCCGGCGAAGCTCAATGACAATCCGCATGCCGTTACGGTCTGACTCGTCCCGCAGATCGGTGATCCCGTCGATCTTCTTCTCCCGAACCAGGTCGGCGATGCTGACGATCAGGCGCGTCTTGATTACCTGATACGGCAGTTCATGCACGATGATTCGGGCTTTGCCGTTCTGTTCCTCAATGGTGGCCCTGGCCCGCATGGTGACGGAGCCGCGCCCGGTGGAATAGGCTTGCTTAATGCCTTCCCGGCCCAGGATGAAGCCTCCCGTCGGAAAATCGGGGCCTTTGATGAACTGCATCAGCTCCAGAGGGGTAACCTCCGGATTTTTGATCATATGCTGAATCGCATCGATCACTTCGCCCAGGTTATGGGGAGGAATGTTGGTGGCCATCCCGACGGCAATCCCGGAAACCCCATTAACCAGCAGGTTCGGAAAACGCGCGGGAAGAACGACCGGCTCGTTCTCTTCCCCGTCATAGTTAGGAGCAAAATCGATGGTTTCTTTGTTGATATCCCGGAGCAGTTCCATGGCGATCTTGGAAAGCCGCGCCTCGGTGTAACGCATGGCGGCAGCCGAATCCCCGTCAATGGAGCCGAAGTTTCCGTGGCCGTCAACGAGCATATAACGGAGGGAGAAATCCTGGGCCATCCGGACCATGGTTTCATAGACGGCGCTATCTCCATGCGGATGATATTTCCCGATGACTTCTCCTACAATTCTCGCCGATTTCTTATATGGCTTATCCGGGGACATCCCCAGTTCGGACATGGCAAACAAAATTCTGCGGTGAACGGGCTTAAGACCGTCCCTTACATCCGGCAGTGCACGGCTGACGATAATACTCATGGCATAGTCCATAAAGGACTCGCGCATCTCGGAGCCTATATCTCTTTCCCTAACTTGTGAATGTAACTCTTCGGCCATGGTTTACCTCCCGAAATTGTGCATCACCTTATATTATATTACTTTCACTACGTTAGCACAATTAAACCTTCGCCGCCGTGATTAACGAGAAGCCTTTACGGTCGGGGCCTGGCGGGTTTGATAAACATGCCGGTTCGGGTTAAAAACGATCTTCTCGCCTAGAATGCTCTCCAGGTCTTTTAAGAGAATGTAATTTTTGCCGTTTCTCTCCTGCAGGGGAGACTCCAGACGGATAACCGAAGGGCCGCTCTTGGCTGTGAGGGTATCCGGCGACACCAAATAAACCTGGTCCTTGTATTGGATCTGAAGCTGCCCGGATTCCGTCTGGGTCGCGAAACCTCCCAGCTGCCGGAGCGTCCGGCTCAAAGGGACGTATTTGGTTTCGGGAACTTCCAGAGAAGTACGGTACAACACCTGGTTATGAAGCTTCTCCGGGTCCATGTAAGGACTTCCCGCATTGATTCTTGGAATCTGCATCGGATCGCACCGCCGCGACGCCATTTCATTGAGTGTGGTAAAAGCGAATGCAATGCCCGCCGATTGAATGTTATTCTCCGCTTCTTTATCAAACAGGCCGAAGGGATAGGCAAAGGAGTCATGCTTCCGGTTCTCGATCCGGTCGAGCTCCCGCAAACAGGAAGCGGTGTCGTTTTGGATTCGGGAGGCATATTCCTCCGGGGTTTCCAGACGGCCGTCCGTCTTTTGCTTCAGCAGAAGAGGGGTGCCTTCCTGGCTTTTGCGGTGGAGCCGGTGAGTATGGCATTGGGCCGTCACAGATAAGGGAGAGGTGGTCATCTCTTGGATCTGGTCCCGGGAAAGGGAAGGGATGCGGGTGTCCAGCGGGTGCTCCAAGTCACCGGTAATGACAAAATTGACCGCCGGAATATCGAGCTCCTTTAGGATCGGGTAAGCTTTCGTGTAGAAGCTCTGGTACCCGTCGTCAAAGGTCACCAGGGTTGCATTGGCGGGTACCGGCCCACCGGCGAGAAAGCCCTTGAAGTCCTCAAGCGTGATAAAATGATAGTCTTTGTCCTGCAAATACTCCAGCTGCCGGCGGAACAAATCAGGCGTGATCGTGACTCCGCTTTCGGCAGTCTCGTCGATATGGTGATAGGCCAGGACGGCCACTTGATCGTAAAACAATGGGGCGTTCCGGGATTCGGCCAAGGCGGGGGAAAGAACAAACAGGCCGATCATGGCGGCGGCGAGCAGCCGGGAAAGGGTCTTCTTCAACCAGCGATCCTCCTCAAATGCGGATAAGTTGCAAGCGTTTTCGATACTAGTTTATAGGCAATTTCGCCCATTTTCAATTTAAATTTTTGTAAAATCCAAAAAAAAAGAAGGCCGAAAGGCCTTCTTGGAGATGGGGCTAAATATCGAGATTTTTGACGTATTTGGCATGTTCTTGGATGAAGTCGCGACGCGGTTCAACATTATCCCCCATAAGGGTGTCGAACAAGGCGTCGGCTTCCATCGCATCCTGGATGCTGACTTGAAGCAGGGTCCGCGTTTCGGGATCCATCGTGGTCTCCCACAGCTGGCCGGGGTTCATCTCGCCGAGACCCTTGTACCGCTGCACGTTGACCTTCACGCCTTCCCCGAATTCGGCGATGATGGCATCGCGCTGCTTCTCGTTGTAGGCGTAGCGGACCGTTTTGTTGCGCTCCACCTTGTAGAGAGGAGGCTGGGCGATGTACACATATCCGCTTTCAATCAGCTTCCGCATGTAGCGGTAGAAGAAAGTCAGCAACAGCGTCCGGATGTGAGCGCCGTCGACGTCGGCATCGGTCATGATGATAATTTTGTGATAGCGGGCTTTGCTGATGTCGAAATCGGTGCTGATCCCGGTTCCAAGCGCGGTTATGATGGCCCGGATCTCCGTGTTGGAGAGAATTTTGTCGAGACGCGCCTTCTCCACGTTCAGGATCTTCCCGCGCAGGGGAAGGATCGCCTGGAAGTGCCGGTCGCGGCCCTGCTTGGCGGAGCCGCCCGCCGAGTCGCCCTCTACGATGTACACCTCGCTGATTGAGGCGTCCTTAGACGAGCAGTCGGCCAGTTTGCCGGGCAGGGAGCTTACCTCCAGAGCACTCTTACGTCGGGTGAGTTCGCGTGCCTTACGGGCGGCTTCCCGGGCTCTGGCGGCCTGAATGCCTTTTTCCATGATCTTCTTGGCCGTAGCCGGATTCTCCTCAAGGAATTCCTGCAGCTTCTCGGAGAAGAGCGATTCCACAATCCCGCGGACCTCGCTGTTGCCGAGCTTGGTCTTCGTCTGGCCTTCGAACTGAGGCTCGGGGATCTTAACGGAGATGATCGCCGTCAATCCTTCCCGGACATCGTCTCCGGACAGGTTCGGGTCGCTCTCCCTAAGGGACCCCGACTTGCGGGCATAATCGTTCAGAATCCGCGTAAGCGCGCTCTTGAAGCCCGATTCATGGGTTCCGCCCTCGTGGGTATTGATATTGTTCGCAAACGAATAAATGTTTTCGGAGTAGCTGTCGTTGTACTGCAGCGCAACCTCCACCTGGATGGCATCCTTGCTGCCTCCCGTGTAGATAGGCGGCTCATGAAGCTTCTCCCGGTTGCGGTTCAAGTACTCCACGAAGGAAACGATCCCGCCGTCGTATTTATACGTATTGGACACATCGGTCCGCTCGTCGGTCAGGTTGATCTCGATTCCTTTGTTCAGGAAAGCCAGCTCTCTTAAGCGCGACTGCAAAATATCGTAATCATAGACGGTCGTTTCCTGGAAAATTTCCGGGTCCGGCTTGAACGTGGTCTGGGTACCCGTGCCTTCCGTTTCCCCGATGGTTTTAATCTCATACTGGGGAACCCCGCGGCGGAATTCCAACTGATAAATTTTGCCGTCCCGTTTAACCTGTACCACGACGACCTCGGAGAGGGCGTTGACGACGGATATACCGACACCGTGAAGGCCGCCGGATACTTTATATCCGGAGTCCTCGCCGCCGAATTTTCCTCCGGCATGAAGCACGGTCATGACCACTTCAAGCGTCGATTTCTTGAGCTTGGGATGCTCGTCAACGGGAATTCCCCGGCCGTTGTCAATGACGGTAATGCTGTTGTCCTTGTGCACGATAATATCAATCCGGTCGCAGTAACCGGCGAGAGCTTCGTCAATACTGTTATCCACGACCTCCCATACGAGATGGTGAAGGCCGCGGCTGCTGGTCGAGCCGATGTACATCCCGGGGCGCTTTCTAACCGCCTCCAAGCCCTCCAGCACCTGAATCTGACTGCCACTGTACGTATTAGGGTTAACCGACATTCACGTTCACCTTCTTCTTATAGTTAAAAACGGTCAAGTCATCCAAAGCTGATTGGCCCTCTTCTTCAAAGTCGTCGAGGAAATGGGGGAATAGTAGACCTTGCCAACGGTCACAACAATCGACTTGCTTTCTTCCTCCCCGATCGTCTCGATGTTCTTCTCTTTGGCCGCTTCGCTGACGAACTGCTTCGATATTTTGGAATTTTTCTCTATGGATAAATCAAAGATGGCTACGAGCTCAGCCGCTCTAATAATTTTGTCCCCGCCCAAATGGATAAACATAGGAGTCATCCCCCGTTACTCGAATACACCGCCGTTCTTCACATGAAAAACCGCGGCATCGTGCAGGTTATTAAGATTGACGCTTTCGATTCCGGTTGTGGTGATGAACGTCTGGACCTTCTCCTGGAAGGTTTCGATCAGCTGCGTTTGCCGGTATTGGTCGAGCTCCGAGAGCACGTCATCGAGCAGAAGGATGGGATATTCGCCGACTTCCTCATGAATCAATTCCAGCTCGGCCAGCTTAAGCGAGAGCGCGGTGGTCCGCTGCTGTCCCTGGGACCCGTACACATCCGCTTCCCGGCCGTTTATATAGAACACCATGTCGTCCCTATGCGGGCCGGTCAAGGTGGTACCCCGCCTGAACTCCTGTTCGCGTGTCTGTGTTAACTTTACCATAAACCGCTCAAATAAAATAGATTCATCTTCGGCATCGTCAAAATCAAAAGAAGGGCGGTACACAATCCGCAGCTCCTCCTGATCGTTGGTGATGCCGGCATGGATCCGTTCCGCCCAAATTTGCAGCTTTTTTATAAAGCTTTGCCGTTTTTTCATCATTTTAGTACCGTGGGTGACCAGCTGTTCGTCCCAAACCTCCAGCATGGTGGAATCGTGGGCCTTCATAAGGCCGGTCTGCTTGAGCAGATTGTTGCGCTGGGCCAGTATTTTCTGGTACTGCATGCTGTCGTAGAGATAGGAGGGCTGCACCTGGCCGATCTCCATATCGAGAAAACGGCGCCGGATGCCGGGAGCCCCTTTCACAATCTCCAAGTCTTCCGGGGCGAACATGACGACGTTGAAAGACCCGATGAACGCGCTCAGCTTGCGCTGCTCCAGTCCGTTGATCTTCGCCTTCTTGCCCTGCCGGGAGATGGTGAGACCGAGCTTCGTCAGCCCGTACTTTTTCTCCACCTCACCTGTCAGAACCGCCTGGTCGTGGTTCCACTGGATGAGTTCCTTGTCCTGGTGGGTCCGGTGCGATTTGGTCAGGGCAAGCACGAAAATAGCCTCGAGCAGGTTCGTTTTGCCCTGTGCGTTGCGGCCGACGAACAGATTCACCTTGTGGTCCGTATTCAGCTCGAACTGCTCGTAATTGCGGTAATGCTGGAGCGCCAGCCTCTTCAGAAACATTATTCGCGCACCACAACAAACCGGCCGCAGCCTTCCACGTTCACCTGGTCGCCGGCTACGAGCTTGCGGCCGCGGCGGTTCTCGGGCTCCCCGTTGACCTGGATGACGGCATCCTGCAGGAACGCTTTGGCCTGGCCTCCGGTCGAAATGCAGTCGGCCAGCTTAAGAAACTGACCGAGGGTAATGTACTCCGTATGAATGGCAATATTCTTCAATGCGTTCGCCTCAATTCGTTGTCCGGTAAGGAAGGATCAGCTGCAAAATCTTGGTGTCTCCCTCCGGTTGAATGATGATCGGGCTCATGGAGCCGGTGAAGCCCAGGTGAATCTGCTCGCTGTCGATAACCTTCAGGGCGTCCAGCATGTACTTGGAGTTGAAGGAAATGCGGAGCAAGTCGCCTGACACGCGCGAAACCGGAATCGTTTCCGTTACCTTGCCGAGCTCGGTGGAGCTGGAGGAGATCTCCACGGATCCCTGGTCCTGCATGACCAGCTTAACGATATTCGTCTTGTCCTCGCGGGAAAGCAGATAAGCGCGGTCAATGGAGTCCACGAGCTGCTTCGTGTTAAGAACAAGCTCGGTTTGAAAGTTCTGCGGGATGAGCTTCGACGTATCCGGATAGGTGCCGTCCAAGATCCGGGAATAGAAAAGAAGATTGTCCAGCTTGAACAGCACTTGGTTGTCCGAAACGACGATATCGACGAGGGTGTTCTGGTCCGGAAGGATCTTGTTCAGCTCATTTAGAGTCTTCCCGGAAATGACGATGTTACCAAACTGCTGCTCGCCGACCGTTTCCATCGGGGTCTCCCGCTGGGCGAGACGATGCCGGTCGCAGGAAACGAGCTTAAGCTCGTTGTTGGTGAGGGTCCAGAGCACACCGGTCAGGATAGGCGTCGTTTCGCTTGTCGACACGGCAAAGGACGTTTGGCGAATCATCGTTTTGAGAAGGTCGCTGGCGATGGAGATGACCTTTCTCTCTTCCACTTTGGGCAGGTGAGGATATTCTTCCGGATCGAGCCCGACCATCTGAATCTCCGACGTGCCGGAACGGAGGGTGGCTTGAAACGGAGGACGGACCTCGATTTCGACATCTTCCGCCGGGAGCTTCCGGATGATTTCGACAAAGAACTTGGCGGGAAGGACGATGCTGCCTTTTTCCGAGAGCTGAATGATCTGCTTGCCGTCGGTTTCCGCCGGAATAAACGACTGGATGGAAATGTCGGTATCGCTCGCCGTAAGGGTAAGCCCGTTCGGAGACGCATCCAGCTTGATCCCGCTCAGGATGGGAATGGTGGTCCGGCTGGAGATGGCTTTCGACACATGCTGGATGGATTCATTCAGATAGGATTTCAATATTTTAAGTTTCATGGTTTCACTCCTGGTTCTATATGGATGGCAAACCTCATACCTTTAGAGGGAAGACGTCGAGCGGACGGCCCAAAAGGAAAGAAGGCGAAAGCCGAGTTTCCCCTTTATATTATATATTTTTTTATTAGTAATAGCAGTAGGGGGCCTGAATATGTGGATAGGTGGACAAGACCAGCATAGATCAAGCCTATCCACATGTTAATAGATTGTGCATAGGCTTGAAGTTATTCACGGTTCGTTGTTAACCGGGATTTTTTATTTTATCGGTGATGTTGTGGATAATTTTGAGCAGGTCTTGATCCTGCTTGAGGGTCATGCTGATCTTGTCGTGGGCGTGGATGACAGTCGTATGGTCCCGCCCCCCGAACGCCTCCCCGATCTTGGGAAGGGAATAGTCCGTCAGCTCCCGGGAGAGGTACATGGCGACCTGCCTCGGAAAGGCGACAGCTTTGGTTCGCTTGCGGGCTTTGAATTCCTCCAGGCGCAAACCGTAAAACTCCCCGACCTTCTGCTGGATGTCCTGGATCGTGATGACCTTCGGCCGGTTGGACGGAATAATATCCTTCAGGGCGTCCGCGGCAAGCGGAACGGAAATGTCCTCGTTGATAAGAGAAGAATAGGCGACTACCCGGATTAAAGCGCCTTCCAGCTCACGGATGTTCGTGTCGATCTGGTTGGCTATGTACACCAGAGCCTCGTTCGATATCTCCAAATTTTCCGCTTTCGCCTTCTTCCGCAGAATCGCAATCCGCGTCTCCAGATCCGGCGGCTGAATATCGGTAATCAATCCCCATTCAAACCGGGATCGGAGCCGTTCCTCCAGGGTCGGAATCTCCTTCGGCTGCCGGTCGCTGGAGATAATAATCTGCTTTCGTTCCTCATGCAGCGCGTTAAACGTATGGAAGAACTCTTCCTGCGTCTGCTCCTTGCCCGCCAGAAACTGAATATCGTCAATGAGCAGCACGTCGATGTTGCGGTACTTGTTGCGGAAATTCTCCCCGCGGTTGTCCCGGATCGCATTGATGAACTCGTTCGTAAATTTCTCGGAGGAAATGTAGAGCACCCGGGCAGCCGGATTGTGCTCCAGCACATAATGGCCGATCGCATGCATCAGATGCGTTTTGCCGAGTCCCACTCCTCCATAGAGGAAAAGCGGATTGTAGGCTTTGGCCGGCGCTTCGGCGACGGCTAGCGAGGCCGCATGGGCAAACCGGTTGCCCGACCCGATAACGAACGTATCGAAGGTATAGCGGGGGTTCATCATGCTCATAAACGGCTCTTCCTGCTGAACCGCCGGCCTCGGTGCCGGAACGGGAGGCGTATGGGCGGCGGGCGGAAGGTCCTCCTCCAGAACGAACTGGACCTCCACATTCTTGTCCAGGCATTCGTAAACCGTGGAGCCGATCATTTTGGCGTAGCGCGTCTCCAGCCATTCTTTGGCGAAATTGTTGGGAGCGCAGATGATAAGGAGGGAATCGGTAAAGACGCTGGCTTTAGTGGATTTGAGCCAGGTATCGAAGCTGGGTTTGCTTAATTTGGTTTGGATGGCCGCTAGGACCTGCTGCCACTGGTCATTTATTTGGCTTTCCAC